>CAZWKO010000126.1:0-7163 GCA_964634925.1 uncultured Vicinamibacteraceae bacterium | reverse complement strand
ATGACACATGGCCACAGGATTCTAATTCTTGGGAACTGGGTGGCGGTGGCGTCTGGCTGGTGGGCACCGTCGACCCAGATTTGGGACTGGTGTATTTTTCAACAGGGAACCCGGTACCAATGTTTGGAGGCGAGATTCGAGAGGGCGACAACCTGTTCACAGCGTCAGTGCTCGCGCTCGACATAACAACCGGTAAACGAAGGTGGCACTATCAGGTTGTGCGTCACGATGTCTGGGATGCGGACATCGCGACGCCGTTGCTGCTTTATGAGGCGGAGATCGACGGCGAGCAACGCAAAGCGCTTGCGGCAATGCGCGCAGACGGCTTACTGTTTTTGTTCGACCGCGAAACGGGCATACCCCTTACTCAAATAGAAGAACGCCCGGTCCCACAAGACCCGTACCAACGGACAGCACCGACACAACCATTTCCCACTGGCGTCGAAAGTATCTTGCCGGATTGTTCCTTCTGGCGGGATCGCGTGCCTCCGCCTTTCGAACTTAGTTGCAGTAGTTTTACACCCCCATCGATCAATCAACACTCGGTCGTCGCTCCTGGCGTGCCGATTCCACGAGTACGTGTTACGCCGATGTCCTTCAGCCCACAGACCGGCTACATCTATGCGCAGGGACGCGCGATGGTTGGACGAGCTCGGCGTTTTGAAGATCCTTGGTGGTGGCGCATCGATGATAACGAGCTCACTCTACCCGATCCGGTCGGTATTATTGCTGCTGTCGACACCCAGACACGTCAGGTCGTCTGGAAACACGAGGTGCCTGCTGAATACCTCGGTACCAGTGGACCATTAACAACAGCCGGTGGACTCATGTTTCGCGGATCAGCCGGGGGCCAGGTAGAAGCGTTTGACGCTGAAACCGGCAACCGTATGTGGACATTTCGGACGAGCCCGAGAGGTGGTCGTGTCCGGCCAGGACCGGCAGCCTCGTACCAACTTGCCGGACACCAGTTCGTTACGATTTCCATGGGAAGTGAGGTCTGGGCGTTTACGCTTGGTGGTACTATTCCGGCGCGAGGTGAACCAGTTCTTGATCCTTGGAATAATTACGAGCGACCCCGTCCGGCACCGCGGGCGACCAACGTAATTGAAACTGCCACAAACATTGAAAGTCCAACACCAAATTTGGCATTAGACGTTCAGTCGTTTGGAATGGATGAACACCGGTTTAATCCAGTTCGTGCCTTAGTTACCGCCGGTACAAGCGTACGCTTTATTAATAATGGTCAGCTTGTCCATACGATTGAAGCACGAGATGGCAATTGGACCACAGAAAGTCTTGAACCAGGCATGGAAGTGCCCGTCGACTTCGACAGTGGCGGCACCTTTCTTTACCACTGCACGGAACACCCGTGGGCAATTGGGGAAATCACCGTAGAACCGTAACGTTATGGCAGCTTTGTGGAATGACTGCTGCTGTGATCGCCGAAATGTATAACAGGCATCGTGAGATTGAAGTACACACAACGTAATGAGATAACCAAAAAAATGCGACGACTACTCATACTTGCGGCAGCAATAATCCCCGTGCTGGAACCAAGTCCGATGACGGCTGTTCTCTCGGCCCAAACGTCTCCCACGACTAGACCACCAAATATCATAATCATTACCGCCGACGACCTCGGTTACGGCGATCTCAGCAGTTACGGACATCCGACAATCCAGACCCCAGCACTCGACCAACTGGCGGCAGAAGGTCAGCGGTGGACCAGTTTCTACGCACAAGCGCCAGTCTGCTCACCGAGCCGCGCAGCACTTCTCACCGGTCGTCTCCATCTGCGGAGTGGTATGTTTGGCCGTCAGACAGGGGTCTTCTTTCCCGACTCGCAGGCAGGTCTACCCAGTGACGAAGTGACGCTCGCCGAGGCACTCGGCGACATAGGCTATGTGACTGGCATCGTCGGTAAGTGGCACCTTGGACATTTGCCACAATATCTGCCAACCCAACACGGTTTCGACTACTGGTTCGGAATCCCGTACTCAAACGACATGGACTGGAACTTGCCAGAAGGACTCGACAATCGAACTGCCTACTTCGACCCAAACGTCGACTACTGGCGCGTGCCACTCATGCGGAACGAAACAGTGATCGAGCGCCCGGCGCAACAGTCGACAATCACCCGACGGTACACCGAAGAGGCCGTGCGCTTTATCCGCGACCACCAAGACCAGTCATTCTTTCTCTACCTGCCACATTCGATGCCGCACACACCACTGTTCGTCTCCGACGCATATCGCGGCCGCAGCGCCGCAGGAATTTACGGTGACGTTATAGAGGAACTTGACTGGAGCGTGAAACAAATCGTTGAGACGATCAAATCTGCCGGCCTCGACGAAAATACGCTTATTGTCTTTACCAGCGACAATGGGCCATGGCTTCGATTTGAGACACACGGCGGATCAGCGGGGCTCTTACGCGACGGAAAAGGAACAACGTTCGAAGGAGGCATGCGCGTCCCCGGAATCTTCTGGTGGCCAAAAAGAATAGCCCCGGATGTGATCCCAGATATCGGGTCGAGCATGGACCTCTTCACCACAGTCTTAGCGGTCACCGGTGGTACTGTGCCAGCCGATAGGCCAATCGATGGCGTTGACCTCAGTCCCGTCCTCTTCGGCAACGGACCAAGCCCGCGCCACACAATGGCCTACTACCGGATGGGTGAGCTTTTCGCATTTCGTCTCGACGCGCACAAGGTGCATTTCATAACCGCAGGGCGCTACACTCTCGGTCCTCCTCGAACAGAACACGACCCACCGCTTCTATTTAATCTCAATGTAGATCCAGGCGAACGGTATGACGTCTCCGCGTCTCAGCCGGACGTTTTAGCAGAGGTACTCGCGGCGGTCGCTCAACACCGAACGACGATGACGATCGCGGAGCCACTCTTCGACCTCCGTAGTCCGCCCTGACCGGCTAAACCATTTCAGTCGATTCTTCTAGCGAGGGTCTTCACTCAGCACAGGCTCAACCGACACATTTCTATCATCAGACTGCTGATCATCACTATCGTAAATTGTTGGTTTGCCACCGTCCCACCAATTGTTCACTGCGGTGACCCGGCTCTGAGTCACGCGCATCGCACCCTTTTTATTCCCGACAAAACGGTTTCTTCCGAGACTGCCGAGTACGCCACCTCCAAGATCAACTACAACTGAATGACCGCCTTCCCCGCCACGATCGTTCAGTGAAAAACCGTAGCCCGTCGTCGAAATAATGTCACTGTGCTCCACCAAAAGCTTCGTACGTCCCCCACTCGCTGGAACACTCTGTAGATTTAGCGATAT
Source organism: uncultured Vicinamibacteraceae bacterium (assembly GCA_964634925.1). Taxonomy (GTDB): domain Bacteria; phylum Acidobacteriota; class Vicinamibacteria; order Vicinamibacterales; family UBA8438; genus DTWD01. The sequence continues at coordinate 3,861 of CAZWKO010000126.1, read as the reverse complement.
TCCGCCATCTCCCTGCTGCGGGTTCCCGCCAATAATTCTCGTGTTCCTAATTTCGTACGACAGGTCTGAATTTCTCCCGGAATTAGAAAACTGAATGGGATCGGTGACTGCATTCTCAATGACGCTATCGAATATCTTGAGCGTTAACTTGCAGCCATTACACCAGTTTGCCTTGTCTGGTCGTGGCTCACCAAAGATATAGGCCTCAATTCCCGTGTTGGATTGGTTTCCTTCGTGTTTGGTGTTTTGAAAACGATAGTTCCGAATGAGCATAATCTGTTCAGACTCTCCCATTAAGTAAGGAATGATGCTGTCAGAATTCCTTTCCCCTCGGCCAATATTGTTAGATGTTGAGTCCAAAATAACAGTCTCAACGTAACTGCGATCCTGGCTACGCACAAAATAGGGACGCCCACCGAGATCAGAGAAGTCATTCCGTTGAAATCGGTAATTTCCGCGGCTCTCGCCTGAGTGAAAGACCCTGATTGCCCCCAAATCCTCGCCGTCAGAAAAGGTACTGTCTTCTATTCTGATCCCATTGAGTTCTCCCGAGGTCGCCTCAAGACTGATCGCATACACGAGTCCTTTGCCCTCGGTACTGAGATAGTCGTCTTCTACATGCGTCGCCGCGTTCCCAGAAAATGTCGTATGGTGAATGTAGGCTCCAGAATAGTTCGTCCCTGCACCAGAAATAGCCGCGTTTCCCATATTCATGAAGTGGATTCCCGCCACCGTGACAAATGACCCATACGGATACCCCGTCGGTTCCGCTGCGAGTGTGCACAATGTTCCGGTTGTTATCTGAGAAACTAAAGTCCGCGCGCGTTCAGCATGCGTGGGCGTCGGAACATTCACATCGTACAGCGGTTCTGGCGCATCACCAGATGGTCTCGCATGAGCATCATTTGTCATTGGTTGTCCTTCTGTCCGGTTACAAGAGCAAATCATTTACCGTGGCAAGTTAGTCTTACCGTGGTATAGCCCCACAACTGATCTATCTGATTAAGTTTCGGTCGCACACATTACCTAGAAACAATTGTCGAAGCTACTAGATTTACACCAGTACTCACACAAATCTCAGTCATGTTTAACACCCTAGAATGCTATCCAATGTACGCCCTGACTTTGATTCATTTGATTCATCGGCCTAACGTGGCAAGCCATAATTAGATGACTTTATAATTAATGCACGCTTCCGTCTCCCTAAACCAATCGAACTGACCTTAGAAAGCAAACTCACGTGAAAATTCGTATTCCATCGTGGTCTTGGGCTATTGCACTTACTGTAACAGCCGCCTGTGCGACGCCAGCGCCTGAAATACCGCCGCCTCTGGTCTTGCTCTCTTCCGATCTTTCAATAGGGGTGACCGGTGGTCAGATACAGGGCTCACTCGCATACGACGATCCTGAGGTGGCCGTATTCAAGGGCATACCGTTTGCTGCACCGCCGCTCAGAAACCTCCGCTGGCGACCCCCGAAACAAGTTATCACCTGGGATGGTGTACGTGATGCCACAGCGGCAGGGCCCATCTGCATGCAAGGTGGAAATCAGGAGCAAAGCGAAGATTGCCTCTTTCTCAACGTGTGGGCGCCTCGAGAATCGATAACACCACGACCCGTTATGGTGTGGATTCATGGCGGAGGATTCGTCAGCGGTTCCGGTTCCGACGCGCTGACGGACGGTACTCGACTTGCTTCACAGGGAGTCATTGTTGTCACGCTTAACTACCGTCTTGGACCCTTTGGTTTCCTCGCCCATCCAGTATTGTCGGCCGAGTCAACTCACAACGCATCTGGGAATTACGGTTTGCTGGATATCGTTGCGGCCCTTGAGTGGATTCAAGACAATGTAGAAAAATTTGGCGGTGACCCGGACCGGGTCACTCTCTTTGGGCAGTCGGCCGGGGGGGGGGGCATCATGTCAGTCATGCGGATGCCCCAAACTCCAGGCCTTTTGCAACGTGCGATCGCCGAAAGTACATTCATACCTGGCTGGGACCGCCGTTTGCGTCAAACATTCGGCGACATGCAAGCTGCCGAAGCCCAAGGTACAGCGTTGGTTGACGCATTAGAAACCAAAGGTAGCGACCCGCTCACAACGATGCGTTCTGCGACACCAGCCGAAGTGTTCCAGGCCTCAAATAAGGCAGGATTTTTTGGACTTGCTTGGGCACCCAATGTCGATGGTTGGAGCATTCCAGACGATCCGGTATTAATGTACGAAAACGGCCGACAACATCAAGTGCCACTCATTACTGGACTCAACGGAAACGAAGGCTCTCTCATGACAGCACAAATGTCTATCGACAGTGTCGATGCATTCGAAAGTTTTGTACATACAAGCTATCCGAGCATTGCCGAACAGGCGATCGTGCACTACGGAGTAACATCAGCAGAACAAGCGAAGCCTGGAATCGACCATCTATTTCACGACATGTGGATCGCCGGCCCAGTCACTACTTTAGCCAACCATCACGCAAACTCATCAGCTCCTACGTGGCTTTATCACTTTCCACGTGTTCCCCCGACGGAAATGGGTGCGAGTCTCGGTTCACACCACTCAGCAGAAATTCCCTATGTCTTTGGCAACTTACTGAACACAGATAGTCGAGCAATGGATCACCCAGCAAACCATCCGATGAATATCGGCAACTGGACCGAGCTTGACCACCTGCTATCCGAAACAATGATGAACTACTGGACTCAATTTGCAACAACTGGCGATCCGAACAGTGAAGGCTTCGCAGACTGGCCGCAATTCAGTGAATCAGATCAATTTCTACGATTTTCTGATCGACTTGAGATTGATACCGGATTACATAGTGCCGGTGCTTCTCTTTATGAAATCCATCACGTAGCACGTCGGCAATAGAACCGATCACATTGCGATGCATGTGCTTAAGTACATCACTGCTCTCTTTCTCCTGAGCACCATCGCACTGCTGGGTGATCTCACCGCTCAGGAATTCGGAAGTGTTCGTGTCGAAGTATTCACGACGAACGCTCCGGTAACAGGCGCCGACGTCGTCGCGCATGGAACGACAACGTCAACCGACGATGAAGGTCGTGTAACCATTCGTGTGCCTTTCGGAATGACACAAATCACAGTTATTGCGGACGGGCATCTTCCAGTCACTGTCTCCATCGACATTTTCGATAGCAATGAACAGGTCCTTCGCATCGACCTCGTCGAACAACCATCTCTTGAAGAGGAAGTGACAGTGGTCTCCAGTACCCGCACCAACCGGCGTATCGAAGATCAACCATTACGAGTGGAAGTGTTAAACCGAGAAGAGATCGAAGAGAAGATGCTGATGACGCCTGGTGACATCGTCATGATGCTTAACGAAATGGGTGGAATGAGAGTCCAAACAACATCTCCATCACTCGGTGCGGCGAGTATTCGAATTCAAGGCATGCAAGGTCGCCACACGCGCTTTCTCTCAGACGGACTGCCGCTCTACGGCAACCAACCCAGCGGCCTTGGGCTTCTTCAGATTCCTCCGATGGACCTCAATCAAGTTGAGGTCATTAAAGGCGTTGCGTCCGCATTGTATGGAGCCGGCGCAATGGGAGGTGTCGTTAATCTGTTGTCGAGGCGACCCGGAGCAGAACCTGAACGAGAGTTCCTTATTAACCAGTCTACGGAAGGCGCGACCGACGGTGTGTTGTGGTTGTCCTCACCACTATCTAAATCATGGGGAGTAACTTTCCTGGGTGGCGGTCATCGACAAAATCAAACAGATAGCGACGGTGACGGATGGGCCGACTTAGCGCACTACGAACGAGCCGTCGCGAGACCACGCTTTTATTGGAATGACGACGAAGGACAGTCGTTGTTTGTAACCATTGGAGCAACTG
>CAZWKO010000125.1:0-7273 GCA_964634925.1 uncultured Vicinamibacteraceae bacterium | reverse complement strand
ACCCCGATTGCACGGTTCAGAGCCGCGTGTCCTACCATTGAACGACCTCCCAGCAAGCGGCGCCAAAAGACTTCGCAAACAAACATTATATCAATCGACTGTTCCTCCTAGACCGTGACCTTTCTCAATCAACCGCCTCGTTTCGTGTTGTCTCGATGGCTTTTTCTAAAGTTGTTAGCCGTCATCTATTTCATCGCATTTGCTTCGCTGATCCCGCAGGTCCATGGACTCATTGGCGCAAATGGACTCCTGCCGATTCACCTCTACTTGCAGCGCGCCTTTGAACTCTGGGGCGCAGAGGCCTATTACCAACTCCCAACGCTTCTGTGGATTCACCCGAGTGACACGCTTTTAATCGGGTTCTGTTGGCTGGGCGTAACCCTCTCAACAGTCGCACTTACCACCAATGTCGCACCAGCCATGACCTTTGGGGTGCTGTGGGCACTGTATCTATCGCTCACAATTGCGGGGCAAGACTTTCTCTCGTTCCAGTGGGATGTACTGTTACTCGAAGCAGGTTTACTCGCTGTCTTCTATTGTCCCCGTGGCGTGCATGGAGCAAACCTGTACTCGAAACAACCTGCTGTCACCGCACGATGGCTAATCTGGGGACTCGCGTTCAAATTGACGTTTCTCTCTGGCATAACAAAACTTCTCAGTGGCGACCCCACTTGGCGCAACTTCTCTGCACTGCAATACCACTACGAAACTCAACCCCTACCAACTTGGATCAGTTGGTATCTCCACAACATGCCTGACTGGTTTGGCGTGATGTCGGTCGCACTCATGTTTGTTATTGAGATCGCAATTCCATTCATTATTTTTTTTCCGCCCACATTTCGAAAAACCAGAGTTCTTGGATGTGCATCTCTTTGCGTGTTGCAAGTCGTGATCGCGCTGAGTGGCAACTATGGGTTTTTTAATCTGTTGACCCTCGTGCTGTATCTCTCGCTACTTGACGATTACACACTTCTAAAGGTGACACCTCGATCTCTTTTGAAAATTTCAGCAACACATCGTGTTGAACGACAACGTGTTCTGCGTCTGTCTGACTATGCACTCGGCGCAACCATATTGATCCTTGCGGTACTCAGTGCACTGACCTTTGTGCGCGAAATCGTTCCACCACATCGAATGCCCGCCTGGACACTTACCGCAACGAGATGGATTGCCCCCTTTCGCTCAATTAACAGCTACGGCCTCTTTCGCACAATAACAACTGAACGCCCAGAAATTGTCATGGAAGGCACTCTCGATGGAACAGAATGGAAGGAATACTCGTTCAAGTGGAAACCGGGTAACCAGACAGCCCGCCCAACCTTCATGCAACCGTACATGCCACGCCTCGACTGGCAAATGTGGTTTGCTGCCCTCAGTCCTCAAGATAACGCTCACTGGCTCTTCCCTCTAGCCGAACATATCCTTGAAGACAACACCACAATACTAGACCTACTCGGCCACAATCCTTTTCCAGTGCAACCGCCTCGCTTCGTCCGTTTTCTCTCGTATCGGTATCAGTTCTCCACCCCCGAAGACGCAATAGAGGGGCAGTGGTGGAACCGCGAACTCGTCGACTATCTCACCGAACCAATCTCTCGAAGGCCGACCCAGCGATTGCCCTAGTGCACAGAACCCACTTGGAATTATTGCCGACTCGCAATTTCGTCTAACGCACTTCTGGCATGAGATTCTGTGTCCGGATGTGGCTCGGCATCAAGCACCATGACCAAGTGTTGATACGCAGCGGTCGGCTGATTACGGGCATACAGTTGAACTAAACCAGCACCCAGGTGCGCTTCGGCAGAATATGGCCCGAGCGGATAATCTCGAAGGTGTCTCTGATACACGATTAGCGCGGCATCTGGATGCTGGTTGTTCGCTAACCAGTTGGCGAATTGAATCGAATCCTCTGGCATTAATAGTCGAGTCGTCCGCGCCGAACTTAGTTGGAAATAATCGGGGGCTGCCGCCTCATACGACCCCTCGACAATACGTTGGCGAATGCCACGCACAGAACTGGGATCAGCATCAAAACTGACGGATGGTGTCTCATATTCCGTCGGTTGATGTGACACTTCTTGCCGCTCACTCCACCAGGCATACGCCAACCCGGCAACAAATCCACCAAGATGAGCGCCGTAGGCGACACCGCCGCCTTCGACTGCACGTGTCGCTAAGAAAGGCAATAAATTATCGAGAATTAAATAAACACCGAGTACAAACCGAGCGGGGAAATACACCATGTTCATAAAGAACGGAAAGAACATCACCCAGACACGAACACGGTTACGTGGAAACCAAATAAAGTAAAACCCGAGCACACCAGAAATCGCACCCGAGGCCCCAACCATTGGCAGAACCGAGCCCAGATCTGTCACCGCATGAGACAACGTCGCGAGTGCCCCGGTCCCAAGGTAGGCGATCAGAAATCGTCCCGGCCCAAGGCGATGTTCAACATTGTCGCCGTAAATCCACAAATACAGCATGTTGCCAGCCAAATGCATAAACCCGCCGTGGAGAAACATCGATGTCCCAAGGGTAAGGAAACTCGGATCAACGGGGCGATACCCGTATGAAAACGTTACAAGGTCATAGGCGGTGACTTGTGCCAGTAATTGATCGAGCGACACTCGACCGCCAAGTTGAGCCATCAACGCTTGCACATACTCAGCCAATACAGGGTCATCAAGATCCGGACGTAATGCCCCCATCGGCAGCGTGACTAATAGGTAAATGGCAACATTGATACCAATTAATGTATAAGTGGCAATCGGGACACCGCGAGGATTGGGTTCGTCACCCAGTGGCAGGAACATCGGCTAATGTGTTGCGCCGTGGCTCACGAGTTCGTTCCTAGAACCGCGCGCTATCTCATAGATTGTACACGTGGTCCAAGGCGTATCGACGATTGTCATGGCCAATGTGAAAATCAAAATCCGTGTCTTGACTACACAAGAAATGCGTCCAGTTGCGGAAGACGCTTTTCAATCTCGTCACGAACGGCACGAAAATGGCCAAGTTGTTCAACAGCCGGGCCTGTTGATACCGCCGGGTCAGGCAACGGCCAATGTAACCGCCTGGCCTCACCGAGAAAGGCGGGGCAAACTTCACCAGCACAGAGCGTGACCACGACATCAACGGTGCTCGGGTCAACAAGGTTTACACAGGTGGACTCCTGAGCGCTAATATCAATACCTCGTTCATCAAGTGCTGCTATCGCTAGGGGATTAACGGATGTCGGCACGGAGCCAGCACTGTGAATGCTCGCGCGCGCTCCAAAATACACACGGGCCAGCCCCTCAGCCATTTGGCTTCGAGCAGAGTTCGCCACACACAAGAAAAGAATACTTGTCATATCCGCCTTCAATAACTGTTCTCACTTGCTACAGAATGTTATGGCTCCAAAGCCCCGGCGAGAAGCACAGCCATTGAATAATTACCTTCGTGGCATGCGTACTCAAAGATCGGATTGGGATTGAGCTGCATCGGCACCTGATAGGTCCATGGGGTCGTCCAAGTCGTCGGGTCATTCACTGTCACTTCATAAACTAAAATGTCTGTCGAGTCACGAGTAAAACGTTCTGTGATCTCAAGATCCTTCGTAGCCCCACCGCGCATAAAACTTGTTTCCCGAAGGAAATGTTTTGTCTCGACAACAAGTGTGTCGCCTTCCCAACGACCACGAGACTCACCGTTCCACTGGCGCAGACCAGTGTAAGGCCGGTTGTCTAATGGAATCACACGAGCATTGTGATTCATCTCGTTATAGATGACGACTTCATCCGGCGTCTGAAACATTTGAAAATTATTGTTGTAACCACCAGGTGTCATCGGCGGTCCCGAATTGAACCCAACTATGCATCGCACCTGTAGCCCATTCGAACCTAGATCCTCAACCCATCCACCCGGTGTGGGTTCATGTGGACCAGTATTTTTACGAACTTCCGCTAAGTCATTACGTTTTTTCTGGGCTTCTGGCGTCAGCAACGGAATTCGCCCCGCCGGAGGATCAATGACCAGTGATGTCCGCTTCGTCGAAATCACTGTCGTCCCTCGATCAAACCAAAAATTATTGTACGACCCTGGCGCGCCGTCCACACCGCGATCGACATTACCAGATGGATCAACTTCCGTCCGGCGTGCGGGTCGAGTCGCCAAGTTCGCTTCCCGCTCAATAGCGGCCTGGTCGAGATTGGCTGCCTCTTCATCGCTAAGAAACTCTTCCGCCTGATCTTCCGGCCGTTCCATCGGTGTTATCGTCCGGAAATCCCAAACACCTTGCAGGTCCGGTTTGCCAGCGGAATTACGTGGCACTTCTTGCCCAACAACCGGACCTACCAAAACGAAAACTATTCCAAGAAGGATCAACAAAGTAAAAAGAGAGTGACGTGTCATTAAATCCCCCAATCAAAATCCTGAAACCAACACAGCACCGTTTCTTATTGCATCATTTCCCGAAAGAAATCGTTAACACCTGTTCATATGAACACGGTCAGACCGCGACTGTCGCTCCTCACGGTTCGACGATGCGAAATTTTTGGATGCGCCGCCCTTCTTGTTCTGCAACATACACATTCCCACTCGAATCAACGCCGATCCCATGAGGTAGTGTGAACTGACTTAGATAACGACCCGGACCCCCGCCAAAACTTGACACTACATGCCCAGACTGGCGGTCGAGCACATCGACCATGACACTGTTCTGATTCAGAACAAACAAATACTGTTGGGCAGGATCTGCTGAAAAAGCAATCACAACCGCTGTTCCGCGCGTCGTGCCACGACGAACTGCGGGTAGTGCTTCCTCTGGCCACGGCACATCGATATTCCGTATGAAGGTTCCCATGCGATCAAAAACTTGAATGCGATCAGCCTGCCGGTCGCACACGTAGACCAAACCATCGTGCGAAAGTCGCAGACAGTGAGGCAACGGGGTCAAATCCCGTTCGCTCGCTGAACGATTGAGTGACCATTGACGGAGGAAACGCCCCTCACGGTCTAGTACCGCGATCCGGTAATTACCACGCGCCGTCTCACCATCAGCAACATAAATATCTCCATTGCTCGGGTCGACATCAACACTAGCAGGCAAAAAAAACTGCGCTTGGTCAGAGTTCAGCGGTTGCCCCCCGCGGGTCCCATCAGAAGAATCGTACTTTCCAGATTCTCCAATTTGTTGCAGAAGTTGGCTGCCATCACTGGAATATTTCTGTAGTACTCCCGTACCGGCGGAAACGAGCCAAATATGACCTGCTGAGTCGACATGGCAATCATGGAGCCGGTCGCCGATTACTTCAGGGTCACCCCACGCACGCACTACGTTGCCCGCTGGATCAAATTCAATAACCGGAGGCGCGAGGGTCGCCGCGTTGAGGTCGGCTTCAACAACATTCTGGCGATTCAAGACATACACATGGTCACGATTATCAAGGCACATTCCACCGAGTCCACCCGTGATCCATCCATCGCCGAGTGGCAGCTTCGGCCAAAACGGGTCGACCTCGTACTGTGGAGTCGATTGGCTATGCAACGGCACTTCCATTCCGCCCAACGCAAACAAAAATACCACCGAACCTATCAACACACTACTGTGTCGCACAACGAATCCCATATCGCAATACTAGCAGTCCGTCATCTCAACATCGACGAAAATTTGACTCCGGATCTGCCAAACCTATTTTATTTTTTTGGTCTTCTGTGTGGATTCCCATGTCCGTTATGGGACAGGCAGACGTTCAGGTTATTTCTTAAACCAATCAAGCACCACATTGATTTCCAGTCGACAGCCCTGCTCAAGGACGCCGCTTTAATGAATCATTAAGATAAGGTTCGCCTGCGGATTGGGTGGTCAGGCGCAGGGAACGAACTTTCTCCAGCTAATACCTGAGCTGCACACACTGAGCGGGAACAACATGCTTCCCCGACTTCGCGTTACCGGACCGATAGCGCTACAGGACGCCGGCGCGCTCCATCACTGCCTCGCACTTCTGCTTGATTTCGAGGGCGACCTCATAGGGGTCGCCCTCGACATACTCCGCCCGAAAGAGCTCGACCGACAACGCACCGGTGAATCCGCGTTCTTTAAGCTTGCGGAGGATGTTGCCAACCGGAGCAATGCCATCACCCGGAATCAACCGCGAGTCGTTATCGATCAACTCCCGCGGCGTGTCGAGCAGGTCCTGGAAGTGGCAGTGCTGCAACTCGCTGTTCTCAAGCAGGTCGAGGTCCTGAAATTTGCTGAGACCTGACCAGAAGTGAAAGAAATCAAGCATCGGGCTGACGTGCGGATGGTCTGCCTCCCGAATCGTCGCCAGCGCCGACGTAAGCGTGGAGAGATGCGTGGACGTCCGGATAAACTCGATCATTGCGGTGAGTTCAAACTCTTGCGCGATGTCGCCCACCTCGCGGATACAGCGCGGCGTTTCAGCAAAATCGTCAGCGGTGACCGCCCGTCGCGTCCCCGACGGGGTATAGACCCGGTTGAGACCAAGAGTCTTATATTGTTCGCAGCGAAGGCGGAAACGATCGAGCGACGCGGCTCGTTCTGGTCCAAGAATCCACATATCGGCGCCACCAATGACACCGCACACCGGCGTCAGACCGTTGTCGGTCAGCACGCGTCCTGCGGCCGCCAGCGAATTCGACTCGAGAAACGTCTGGAGTAAACCATCATTGAGCTCGACGTAGCGAATACCAGCACGGGCCCATCCCTCAAGCGACCCTTGGAAGCCTGCCCCTCGTGACGTGTTCTGGTGGATACTGAGAAGCATCTTTCCCGGCTCAGCATTTTGCGCGTATGCGGCCCGGGTGGCAGCCACCGCTACCGGGACCAGCAACATTTCTCGTCGTGTGAGCATCGCTCCTCCTAACGGTCGAGCTCGGCGTAGATCTTCGCAGCGTTATCTTCCGCACTGGTCAATGTACCCCGGCTCATGGCGTAGTTCGCGTAGCGCGCCGGTAAGTCGAGCGACGCTGCCGTCTCGGACGCCGTCTTTCCTGCGGCCTTCCCCCGCTCAACCGAGGTCAAAAAGTCACGGTTGAATTCACCAAACTCACGAAAGTCGTCCCAAGTCATCACCGGACTGTGACCGGGAATCACCATATCGACCCCTGGAATCGTATCTGCCGCAGTCAGTAACGTTTCGGGGTACTGCACACCACTCCCGCCATTGTTAACGTCGATATACGGCACGCCCTTCCAAGCAAACAGGTCGCCGGTATGCGCGACACCGAGCCCTGAAAAAACAACGATGGTGTCACCGCTCGTATGGCC
>CAZWKO010000124.1:0-7307 GCA_964634925.1 uncultured Vicinamibacteraceae bacterium | reverse complement strand
GACGAGAGCGTGTACATCCTCGAGAGTTGCAAGGCGCCCAAGACTATCTGGCTGGGAATTTTCCAATTACGATAGAAACGCCAAATGCGATAGCTACGCAGGTTCTTGAGGCAATTCTTTTTGGACTCGATCTGGATGAACTCGAGAGATATCCTCAGCGGATTAACAGAGTAACGGTTGCTGATATCCAGCGGGTTGCCGAGAGACATTTGAAACCTGCGAGTCTTTCCATCGTCCTCGTCGGGGATGCTGCGACTTTTGTGCAGGATCTTCCAGGCGTGGGATTTGACCAATTTGAAACCGTTTCTTTAGCTGAGCTGGATCTTTCAACCGCGGACCTCCGACGCGCCCGCTAGTTTGTTCCTTGCCCAATATCCTGATTTCGTGCGGCGAGCCATCCGGCGATCTTTATGCTGGTGCGTTGGCGAAGGAGTTGATCGCTCTTGATCCAACAGCGCGAGTTTACGGACTGGGTGGTGACCATCTTGAAAAGAGCGGCGCTGATCTCGTTGCGCATTATGAAGGTCTTGCGGCGACTGGCATCTCGGAAGCTCTTGCGGTGCTTCCACGCTCGATCAAGATTTACCGCAGCATGGTGGCCCGTGCACGAGCAGATCGTCCTGATGTGTTTGTTGCAATTGATTTTCCAGAGATTAACTTTCGATTGGCCGCGGCGCTTCGGAAATTAGGGATCCCCGTCGTTTACTACATTGGGCCACAGGCATGGGCGTGGCGACGTGGTCGGTTTGAAACAATGCGTCGGCTTGTGGATCTTGCCCTGGTGATCTTTCCGTTCGAAAAAGCTATTTATCAAGAGGCTGGTATCCCCGTTGAATTTGTTGGACACCCACTTGTGGAGTTATCCGAGCCGACAGAAAACCGGGAATCATTTTTGCACTCACAGGGGTTGGTTTCAACGGTTCCCACAGTTGCCTTATTGCCTGGAAGTCGACCGAATGAGCTTCGCGCAATTCTTCCTGAACTTACCGAAGCAGCACGTCTCGTATGGAAGCAATGTGCAGATGTCCAGTTTATTGTGGCCCGAGCTCCACATCTTCAGCATGAGCTGTTCGAGTCAATCTTTGCGCTGCAAAAAACAGGTATTCCGGTGCAGATTGTCGAGAGTCGTACGGATAACGTAATTGCGGCTGCTGATGTCGTTGTTACAGCGTCAGGTACGGCAACAGTGCAAACGGCTATTCATCAACGTCCGATGGTTATCGTCTATCGATTGTCGGCTGTGACCTATAGGCTGGTTAAGACGTTCGCGCATGTTGACAATGCTGGAATGGTCAATCTGATAGCCGGAAAAGAAATTGTCCCTGAATTACTTCAGGATCGCTTCACAGCAAATGCGGTGGCGACTGAAGTGATCAGGTTCCTTACTGATCGTCAGGCCGCGCTTCATACGAGTGAGATGTTGGCGCAAGTGCGCGAGCAGTTAGGTGCAGGAGAAGTTAGTCGACGAGTCGCCGAACGTGTGTTGGCAGTTGCGGATAGCAAGCATGCCTAGTCGACCGGGAAGCCGTCTTGCGTGGTGTGCGCTAAAGATCGTTCTGGTGGTGGGTATCTCCCAGCCGTCGGTAGGGCTTGCCCAAGAAAGTGTGCGCGAAATCAACATAAGAGCGCAAAGTTTTACGTTTGAGCCTAATGATATTGAAGTGGTGGAAGGACAACGGGTTCGACTGTTCGTTGAAGCCGTCGACGTGCCCCATGGAATCGGTATTGCTGGTCTCGGAGTGGAGGGAGTTGCCCGTCCCGGGACAGCCCCGACCGTATTGGAATTTGTGGCCGATAAGCCTGGGCGTTATCGCTTTGTTTGTACCGTGTTTTGCGGTGTGAACCATGGTGCAATGCTCGGTGAACTCACGGTTGTGGCGGGATCAGAGAGTGATGATTCACGGACGATCGACGAGCAAGTCGATGACCGTGTAATGGATGTTCTTGAGCCAGATTTCCATCTTGTAACATTGCCGACAACGTTGCGGATTCCCCACAAACGTTTCGCATTCCGTCTTACGCACCGGTTTTCACGCCCACTAGATGCCGGACCCGGCTACGGGAATTTACTCGAAGACTTTTTTGGATTCGATTCGCCCGCATTTATTGGTCTTGAGCTGCGATATGGTCTTGCTCCTGGCACGCAGATCACGATCTATCGAAATAACAACCGCAATATTCAATTGTCTGGGAAATACAACGTGTTGCGTTCGGACAGTGCTGATGGACTGGGACTTGATGCCTTTATGTCTATCGAGGGTATGAATAATTTCCGACAAGACTATTCGCCGGTGTTTGGTATGGTCGTGTCAAAGCGCGTTGCTGATCGCGCGACTCTTTACGCACAGCCGATGTGGGTTGGAAATGCAAACAAGTCATTATTGCATCCCGAGTCGAACTTTCGTTCTGATAGCAAGAGTGCGCTGCTTGCTGGATTTGGCGCACGATTTCGTGTTCGTGGCTCGACAAACGTAATTGTCGAGGGCGCTCCTCGAATCGCTGGCTTTGTCAATGGCCAGCACCAGCTAAGTCTGGCCGCTGAAAAGGTTCTCGGCGGCCATGTGTTTCAAGTGAATGTATCGAATGGTCTCGGTAGCACTCCTGTGCAGATGGCCGGTGGGGGAAGTCGAAATGATTGGTTTATTGGGTTCAATATTTCACGCCGCTTTTATTAGTTATTCTTTGAGACTGTTCAAATAGTTCACGATATTCCAGATGTCCTCATCGGTAATTCGACCTTCCCATGGTTCCATGTAGTAGTCCGGTGGGACACCATTGCGGATTGCATTGAAGACCTCTCCGTCGAGGCACCCTTCGTAGCATTCAGCGTCTACGAGATTCGGCGGTGGCACGTCGGGGGGCGCGCCTGGCCCATCACCGACTCCGCCTGTTCCGTGACAGGTTCGACAAAATCGGACGTAGATCTTGAGTCCGCCGGCAACAGATTCGTCTGACATTGCCACGGGATTCTCCGGAACATCCTGAACTATTTCGATTTCGTTGGCACTCGTCGAAGTGGCAAACCAAAGAATGACCAGCAAAACAGTGGTGACCAAGAAGGGGGAAAAGTGACTGCGCATCCAGAATCTCCTGAATAATGAAATTTGTCGGCCGACACAGTATAGTTTGTCGCTCTATTCAAGTTAGCGCCATACTCCTGATAATATTTCGGCTTCAGATTTTATGAGGTGGATATATTTTGATTTCCGTGAACCGGTTTTTGTGGATGCGAGTAACGGCACGAGTATTGATGGTTTGTCTGACGGCACTGTTGACTTGGTCACCCGCGACCGCCCAAACAAATACCGGTGAGATTGGTGGAGTTGTGCGTGACGAATCGGGTGGAGTTCTGCCCGGCGCTACAGTGATAGCGACGCATGAAGGCACCGGGTTTTCTGTCCAGCGAGTGACGGATGTTGATGGTCGATTTTTTCTTTCGGCGCTACCGATCGGAAACTGGGAAGTTGCCGCAGAGCTCCCGGGGTTTAGTCGTGTCGTTCAAGATGGCGTGACGTTACAGATCGGACAGACACTTGATTTGCGACTGCGGCTTGAGCTTGGGCAACTTACGGAAGAAGTAACGGTTCAGGCTTCGGTGCCACTACTGCAGAGTACAAATGCTGAGATCAGTGACGTCATAGATAATCGAGAAGTCGAACAAATTCCATTAAACGGACGTCAGTTTCTCCAGTTGGCGCAGTTGAGTGATGCTGTTGTGATTCCTCCTGGAGGGACTCGCGGGGCGGCATTGCAACAGGCTGGTCCTCTTCCGAATGTGGGTGGGCAACGTGCGGGGCACAATATTTATATGTTGGACGGGTTCAAGGTGACCGACGAACTGTTCAATAATTTAGTGATCAACCCGTCTATTGATTTGATTCAAGAGTTCAAAATTCAAAAATCGATGTACCCACCAGAATTTGGTGGCAAAGCTTCTGCGTTGATCAATATTGCCACCAAGACTGGAACAAACGACTTTCGGGGAAGTGCGTTTACATTTGTTCGCGATGAGCGGTTCGATGCGCATAATTTTTTTGACCCTCGTGACACACCCGTGCCACCGCTTGACCAGCGGCAATATGGGGGATCATTCGGGGGGCCAATAATTTCAAATCGGACATTTCTATTTGTGAGTTACGAGGGGCAACGCATCGACCGAGCTTTAACGAAGACATTTTCTGTGCCGACATCCGAAGTGAGGAATGGGAATTTTGAAGGTTTTGGACAATTGTGCGATCCGTTGACACGGAACCCTCAAACAGGTGTTTGCGGGTCGTTTTTTGGCAACAATGAAATTCCGTCAAGCCGGATTGATCCACTCGCTTCACAGTTTTTGCAGAAGGTTCCTTTGCCGACGGGAGCCGGCGAGGTGCAAAACCTAACGTCAGTCGACCAATTTACTTCTGATGTTGATCAGTTTAGCGTCCGAATCGATCATCGTTTTGGCCCAAATGATCAGATGTTTGGGCGGTTGAGTACTTTTGATGCAGGTGATGTACAACCATTTGGTACGAGTGTTCAACAGGAGGCGTTGATTCCTGGTTTTGGACGCACGCTTGAGACGAAGACGCGGAATTTAGGGATTAGCTACACTCGGACAGTGGGCCGGTCCATGCTCAATGAAACGCGATTTGGGTGGATGGATGTTGACGGGGGTCAACAAAGTCTCAACCGTGGCGTAGATTTTGCCGGTAACGTTGGTCTAGAAGGGGTTACACGTGACCTGCGTGATATTGGATATCCTCAGATAGACACAGGTGGCTTCTACAGTGCCATGGGTGACCCAGCCAGTTTTATTTATCGCCGCAATACGCATTTTGAGTTGTACAACAATTTCTTAATCGATCGTGGCGCACACAGGATGAAATTTGGTGCGTATCTGTTTCACCTGAAGTTCCGTCCAGAAAATCCTGAGAGTGCTCGCGGACGGTTTTTATATACGGGCCAGTTTAGCGGTAATCCGTTTGCTGACTTTCTTCTCGGGTATCCAGTGCAATCAAGATCGGGTATTGGTGGTCGTGGAAGTGAAGATGGACGCACTAACTGGCTACATCTTTACGCGCAGGATGACTGGCGCATGAAAGACAATTTGACGGTGAATTTTGGATTGCGCTATGAGATTAACCAACACATGCACGATGTTAATAATCGTTTATCGTCGATCGATTTTTCTGTTCCTGGTGGCCGTTATGTCATTGCCAGTGATGCGAATGGAAATATTTCCCCCTCGGCAAGTGCATTGCTTCCGTTGATTCCTATTCCCTGGGTGCCGTCATCAGAGATTGGCTGGGACCGTAGTTTGCTTCGTCCCAGCAAGAAACGTTTTGCTCCGAGGTTGGGGTTTGCATATGTACCGAACGAAGATGGAAAAACCGTTGTGCGCGGAGGCTACGGAATCTTTCTGAATCAATGGGCATATAGCGTTCAAACATTGTTTGCGCGCAACCTGCCGTTTTTCTTCATGAAACAGGTGGATGTTCCAGCTACTCAGTTTGTACCGAACTTTAATACGAGAACAATGCTGTCTTCTGATCCGACCGGTAGTATCGGCGGATCGATTATGGACCATGATTATCAGGTTGAGTACACGCAAACATGGAGTGGTGGAGTCCAGCGAGAAGTTATCCCTGGAACCGTTGTCGAAGTGTTCTATATGGGGTCATATACGCTTGGGGCCGACAATTCGACGATACATAATGTGCCTCTTCCTGGGGCGGGTTCCATCAGCAGTCGTCGAGATATCCCAGCGTTGTCTGGGATTCGAGCCATCCGGTTCGATGGTACGTCGATCTACCATGCAGTGACTTTTAAGGCAGAACGTCGCTTGCGGGATAATGTGGCTTTGAATACAGCCTATACGCTGTCACGTTCCCGGGATGACGCATCTAGTCCTGGTGCGACTGCCTTTGAGTCAAATGTTCCGCAGAATGTCCGCGACATTTTCCCAGGTGAGCAAGCGCTGTCGAGTTTTGACCATCGTCACCAGTTCGTGAGCAGTGGAAGTTTTGAATTCCCGTCTCTGCAAGGCTCTGGTGGGTGGCAAGAAGATTTGTTTGGGAATTGGCGAATTAATGGCGTGGTCACTATTCAGTCGGGTGCACCTTTTACGGTCAATCTTGTCGAAGACCGTGCGAATATCGGCGCGGGACCGGCCCAGCGTCCGGATCTGTCAGGCGACCCGAATTTGCCGGCAGATCAACGGTCTCCTAACCGATGGTTTAACACGGAGGCGTTTTCTCTGCAGCAACCATTTACCTTCGGGACAGCTCCTCGAAACCCGGTGTTTGCGCCTGGGTACGCCAATGTTGATATGTCGTTACAAAAAAGCTGGTATCTCAGAAATGGGAGTCGGTTAGAGTTTCGCTGGGAAATTTTTAACGTTTTCAATCGAGCGAACTTTGATGTGCCGAACCGGTTCTTTGGATCACCGAACTTCGGTCGGATTTTTAGTGCACTCAATGCTCGAGAGATGCAGTTCGGTATGCGGTACGCGTTTTAAGACAGAGTTGTTGTGACGTCTAGTGATGTAAAACGTTTCGCGCGAGATATCGGTTTTGATTTGTGCGGTATCGCTCCAGCCGAGTCGTTTCCAGAACTTTCATTTCTTGAAGAGTGGCTTGACCGCGGATACGCGGGAGAGATGCGTTATCTGGAACGAACGAAGCGCCGTCGTAGTGACGTGCGCCGTGTTTTGCCGTCAGCTCGCTCAGTCATCGTATTGGCTACGCTCTACAACACGGACCGCCCGTATTCGACGGAGCATGATAATCCTAACGAAGCAACGATTTCACGCTATGCATGGGGAGCGGATTACCACGATATTTTGCAGCAACGTACAGAGATGTTGCTAGAACGTTTACGGACTGCATCTACCGAATCATTTGATGCTCGCTGCTACGTCGACACCGGGCCAATTCAAGAGCGTGTCTACGCGCAGTACGGAGGACTGGGGTGGATTGGCAAGAACACCTGTCTCATTCATCCGGAGCAGGGGTCGTGGTTTTTTTTATCTGAAATTATTACGAGTTTGTCGCTCGAAGTGGATACACCTCAATTGGACCTGTGCGGTACTTGCACGTTATGTCTTGAAGCCTGTCCCACTGAGGCCTTACGTGAACCTGGTGTGCTCGACTCCACCCGTTGTTTGTCTTATCTGACTATTGAATTGCGAGGTCCGATTCCAGAGTTGCGCCGTCCAGACCTCGGAAGCCACGTGTATGGTTGTGATATTTGTCAGGATGTGTGTCCGTACAATGCTGATCCGATTACGTCGGATGACCCTGTGTGGCAGCCACGCCCCGCGTTTG
>CAZWKO010000123.1:0-7354 GCA_964634925.1 uncultured Vicinamibacteraceae bacterium | reverse complement strand
GATGCTTTGTCGGTTGTTGTCGATCGTGCGAGTGGGCAGGATCTAGGGGCGATTTCTGCGGTTACCTCAGTATCAACAGTTCTGACTGATCTTGCAGGTCGCCTATCCAACATTCTTGAACGCGGGACCGGTGTGGTGCTGCTGCGTGATTTTATTTCGAGTGAGTGGGATGAGCATGGCGCGGAGCGTGCGTTTTGGTATTTATCAACCCAACTTGGAACTCCCGTATCGCAGAGTGCTGAAGGGGACCGACTGTTTCATGTACGTGATGCGGGATTTCCCGCAACAGACCCTCGCTATCGAGGCCCTATGTCCAGAAACCGTCTCAGTTTTCACACTGATCGTTGCGACGTAATTGGCTTTTTGTGCCTTCAGCCTGCATTGCGGGGCGGTGAGACATTCATTGTCAGTTCCGTCGCGTTATGTGACGAGTTGCGGCGTTCTGCCCCAGAGACTCTTGAAGTCCTCCGCCAACCCTATCCGTATCTTCGGCATACCGTAGACGTGGGGAATACGCGGTCGTATTGTGAGTTGCCAATTTTTTCAGAGCACGAAGGCTACTTTGCAGCGCATTTCTTGCGTGTTCTGATTGATCGTGCGGACGTGTCCGATGTGGCTCCAACCCTGACGACATCTCAACGCCTTGCGTTGGATGCTCTCGAAACGCTTGCTGAGGACCCAGGCTTTCATGTGTCTTTTGGTATGGAAGCTGGTGATCTTCTATTACTTAATAATTGGACCACTTTTCATCGGCGCAATGAATTCGTTGATACGGAGGCGGCTGGTCGAAAGCGACACTTGCTTCGTATTTGGCTTGCGATGGCGGATAGCCGGCCGATCGCACCGTGTTTTGTGGCTCATTTTGGGGCTACGGCCGCTGGCGTTGTGCGCGGAGGAATGCGGCCGATAGCGAGCAGGAACGACTAGCGGTCTGTGTGGCCACGCTAGGATGTTGGTGTTGTTACCAGTGTCCAGATAACGAGGAATCAGCGATACGTGAAGAACCGTTACAATAACCAACTGAGCGCGATCGCAGCGTTGCTCGAACAGAAAATGCTTAACTAAACCGCTACTTAGGTGTCAGCGAGATGGAAATAGGAGAAACAGGATTGGACAACACCACGATGGTTTTTGGCAGTCGTAGTCAAATTGCATGGAGCACTCTTATCGTGATGGTGGTCTTTCACGTTCTGGCGATCGCCGCTTTTTTTTATATGACTGTTGATGCCGTTCTGCTAGCTGTAGTGTTGCACTGGACCTGTATTGGATGGGGCATTGGGATGGGGTATCACCGGCTTCATACGCATCGGTCGTACAAGGTCCCCAAACTTCTTGAGTATTTCTTTGCGCTCTGTGCCGTGCTGACACTTCAGGGTGGTCCTATTTTCTGGGTGGCGGTACACCGTGTCCATCATCAGTATTCAGATGAAAAGGGTGATCCTCACACTCCTCGAGACGGTCGGTGGTGGTCTCATATGCTGTGGACTATTTTTGGCGAAGCATTGCATTCAAATACTGCTGTGACAGGTAAGTACGCGCCCGACCTCGCGCAAGATCGGTTTTATCGTGTGTTGAATACGTGGCACTGGGTGCCACTCGTATTACTTGGTGTTGGGCTGTACGCTGTTGGTGGATTGCCTTATGTGTTGTGGGGTGTTTTTTTTCGGGTTGTTTTTGGACTACACGCCACGTGGTTGGTTAATTCCGCAACGCATCTGTGGGGCACACGGCGTTTTGAAACCCCAGATGATTCAAAGAATTCGATGTGGGTGGCTCTTTTGACCTTCGGAGAGGGATGGCATAACAACCACCATGCATTGCCTCGGTCTGCGCGTCACGGTTTAAGTTGGAGTGAGATTGATTTGACATGGATGCAAATCAGATTGCTCGAACGACTGGGCCTTGCATGGGATGTCCAGGTGCCGACCGAGGCTCAAATAGAAAACAAAATCGCGCTTACTGCTAAACGTGTTGCGTAAGGTTGGAATTGTTGCCGTCGTGGGAGCCGTACTTGGCTGGCTATTCTGGCAGTCAGTTCAGGGCAGTCTATCGGAGCCATACGTAATCGAGCGTGGGTTGGTCGCCGAGTGGCAGCTGGTGTTGCGTGGACCAATGCAACCAGGTGTTGGTGTGTTAGTTCTTCAGCCGACAGACCTTTTGCGGGCAGAGTTATTTTCGCAGATCTTTGGTCGGACGATGGAATCCATGACGTCGCCGGCTGTGGCAGCCATCCCCGTTCTGCTTCATTCTGAATATCAGTCAGTGCAAGAACAACTGTCATTGATTGAGTTGGAAGTGAGTGCTCAAGAGGCAGGATTAGACCGTGCCTTGCCGACGCCGATATGCATTGGGCATCTCAGGCGTCCACCAACTCACCAGTTGTATTACGCCTTATTCAGCGCGCCTGCGGTCGATCAGTTTAGGCAAGGATTGAGTCAACGGGAAGGGAGCGCCCCTTCTCTTACGGAATCATTCCCCTTGGTTATTCCTTTGGCTGCGTCTGATGGAAATTTTTCGAGTTGGTGGCCTCTAGATGTGTCTGAAGCTGATTGTCAGGCGCCACTTGAGGTTCAGTAGGAGTCCACGGGTTTAGTTGATGACGGCGTCGTAGATAGTGTTGGTAAATGCTTCTCTGAAGCCGTTTCCATTGGCTGGTGAGACCGCGGCCATAATGACCGTCACCATGTCATAGACCGGATCGATAAAAAACCTGGTTCCCGACGATCCGTCCCACCAGTACGTGCCTTGGTTCACGGGATAGGGAAAGTCAGTTGCGTCCATGACTACGCAGAACCCCAGTCCCCAACCGCGTCCAGGTTGTGGTGTCCCAAAGCCGATGGGTATAACGGAACCAGGCAAACGATTTGTCGTCATGAGCGCCACCGTCGCTGGGCGAAGAATTCGTTGTCCGTTCCAAGTTCCATCGTTCAAAAACATCTGTGCAAATCGAAGGTAGTCAGGCACGGTCGATACTAGACCGACCCCTCCTTCTGTTAATGTGGGTTGCTCAGTAAACGGAACCAATTCGATTTGATGTGGCTGCAGGATGCCGGTCCGATTCGGTCTGTAGGCTGGACCAAAGCGCTCCATGCGAGCGTCGTCAACCCAAAAGACCGTATCGGTCATTTCAAGTGGTTTGAAAATTCGCTCCTTGAAAAATGTCTCGAGCGAAATACCTGACCACACTTCAACGAGGCGTCCAAGAATAGTGGTCGAGATGCCGTACCGCCAGCGTGTTCCAGGGTGCTCATAGAGCGGCACGCGAGCAGCGTTTGCAACCATGTCTTCAATTGAAATCGACCGGAGCCGAACCTGTTCAGCGCGATACATTGCTGAGTTGCGTCCACCTAGTCCTGATGTATGAGTCAGAAGATGTTCGACCGTTATGTCGCCACGTCGAGGAATGGTTGCACTCGGGTCGGGTCGGTCGGGGCTTTGTAATACGCGTTGGTCGGCAAATGCCGGGAGAAATTTCGAAATGGGATCGGTTAATTCAAATTTACCTTCTTCCCACAGCATCATGACTGCCAAGCTCGTGATCGGACGTGTCATCGAATACAGTCGAAACAGGGCGTCGGTAGGCATGTTTTTTCCTTGGGCAGTATCTATTTGGCCTAGGGCTTCTAGGTAAGCAAGCTGCCCGTGTCTAACGACTGCGGCAACAACACCAGCAATATCACCAGATTCGACATGCTGTTGAAGTTGGGTGGTGGCTCGGTTGAGATGTTCCGACGACAACCCGACTGCGTCAGGAGAGACAGTCGTCAAGGATTGTCCCTGAAGACCGGTGACTAGTATCAATAACCAACATGCGGTGATGGTCAGTTTGTGCGTCGCCATCTCGTGATAGTAATCGAAGACGGCCGTGTTGATAATATTTGGTGTGTTACACTTCGCGACCCTTCTAGCGTAGCAGCACATTTCTGATTTTACATGTCACAGCCAACGATCGATTCACCGACAGAGCGACGCAATATCGCCATTATTGCTCACGTTGATCATGGTAAAACGACTTTAGTGGATGCCCTGTTCCGCCAAAGTGGGGTTTTTCGTGCCAACGAACAGGTCACCGATCGAGTTCTCGACAGTATCGACCTTGAACGCGAACGAGGGATCACGATTTTGGCGAAAAATACAGCCGTTCGCTACGAAGATGTGACCATCAACATCGTTGATACACCTGGTCACGCCGATTTCGGGGGTGAAGTCGAGCGGACTTTAACGATGGTCGACGGCGTGCTTCTACTTGTTGATGCCTCAGAAGGGCCATTACCGCAAACACGCTTCGTGCTGCGGAAAGCCCTGGAGCGAGGACTTGTACCGATTGTTGTGATCAATAAGATTGACCGTCATGATGCGCGCCCTCAAGAAGTACTGAATGAGGTGTACGACCTTTTTATTGATTTGGATGCGTCTGACACTCAAATTGATTTCCCTGTGGTCTATGCCAATGCAAAGGCTGGAACCGCTACATTGGATGTTGAGGTTCAAGGTGAAACGTTGCGTCCTTTGTTTGACGCGATCGTACGTTGCGTTGACTCTCCTGGCGGAGACCCGTCTGCACCATTGCAGTTGTTAGTCGCGAACCTTGATTCTAGCGATTATCTTGGCCGGATTGCGATTGGGCGCATGTTTAATGGCACGGTGTCTGTTGGGGACGAAGTGGTCGTTGCGAAACTAGATGGCCACGTGCAACGTACACGAGTCACCAAGCTTTACGCCTTTGACGGATTACAGAGAGTGGACATTCCGAGTGCAACGGCCGGAGATATCGTGTGCTTAGCAGGGATCGACGATATTACGATCGGTGAAACTATCACTGATCCTGAACAACAGACGCCGATCCCTCCAATCCATATCGATGAACCAACGGTGTCGATGGTTTTTGGGGTCAATACATCGCCGATGTCCGGTCGAGACGGACAATTCGTTACATCGCGGAATCTTCGTGAGCGACTCGATCGCGAGTTGATCGGGAATGTGTCCATTCGTGTTGAGCCAACGGATTCTTCTGACCAAATGAAGGTCATTGGACGTGGCGAACTGCAGCTATCAATCTTGATCGAAATGATGCGTCGCGAGGGCTACGAATTGCAGGTTTCTCGGCCGGAAATCGTGACGCGGATGGTTGATGATCAACTACAAGAGCCCGTTGAAGACCTTATTATCGACGTCGCTGAGAACTACCATGGCGTTGTGATTGCACAGTTGGGAACGCGGCGTGCCTCTATGACGAAGATGGTGAACCATGGGAGTGGGCGGGTCCGTCTTGAGTTTCGAGTTCCGACCCGGGGACTGATCGGTTTCCGGTCACAATTCCTAACCGATACCCGTGGCACTGGCATCATGAATCACTTGTTCGCGGCGTGGGAACCGTGGCACGGTCCGATTAGTGGGAGGCCGACAGGTGTACTTGTCGCTGACCGACCCGGTAAAGCGACGGCCTTTGCGATTTATAACCTGCAGGAACGTGGAGAAATATTTGTTAAGCCGACAGTTGAAGTGTATGAAGGGATGATCATTGGGGAAAATGCACGCACAGCTGACCTCGATGTGAACGTTACAAAAGAAAAGCATTTGACGAATATGCGGAAATCCACTTCGGAAGAAGCAATCCGATTGGTGTCGCCTCGGACGTTGAATCTTGAGCAGGCGATTGAATTTATTAATGATGATGAGCTTGTTGAGGTCACGCCACAAACTGTGCGTGTCCGGAAACGAGTACTGGCTGCAAACCAGCGACCTTTTAAGGAAACACGCTAATTAACGTTATTGGGCTTGCGTTCAGTTTGTGTCGGTGGCACTCTTGCGCTAGCGATTTCGTAGGAGAACCTAAATTATGATCCGGAAACTGAGTTTGTTCAGCCTTGTGGCCTTGATTACGGTCGCTGTGGCCTGTGGTGGTGGGAGCGAGATGGAATCGATGCCTGCCGATGAGCCTGTTACTGATATGGCGCCAGGACCGACGACTGGGGACGGAGCGCCGATGTTTGAAGTTGATCCGTTCTGGCCGAAAACCCTACCCAATAATTGGTTGCTAGGTTCAACAATCGGCGTTGCGGTGGATTCCCGTGACCATGTGTGGGTTGTGCATCGTGGCAACCTCGGTGCGAATGAAATGCCTGCCGCACTTGACCCGCCGTTTGCGGAAGAATGCTGCCATCCGGCACCGCCCATTCTGGAGTTTGATCCAGAAGGTAATTTAGTTGGTCATTGGGGTGGACCAGGGGACGGCTACGATTGGCCTGAGTCAAACCACGGCATCGCGGTCGACAGTATGGACAATGTCTGGATCGGTGGGAACGGTGGTACGGACTCCCATGTCCTGAAGTTCACGCGAGCCGGAGAGTTTTTGCTGCAGGTCGGTGAACACGACCACGAAGGTCCAGACAGTTTGTCGACAACGCGCTATTCACAGGTTGCGAAGGTTCGCTATGACCCAGCAGCGAATGAGGTCTATATTGCTGACGGCTATGGCAACAGGCGCGTGGCGGTGGTCGATGCCGACACCGGTGAGTTGAAGCGGTTCTGGGGTGCATATGGGAACGAACCGAATGATGACGAGTTGCCGCGGTATGACTTAGCAAATGCTCCGGCGCATGGCACGGTCAGTACGGACATGTCCGGCGACCCACAGTTCAGGAATCCGGTGCACTGTGCCGACCCGACGAATGACGGGCTTGTCTACGCGTGTGACCGTCCTGGCAACCGGGTTCAGGTCTTTACGACAGAGGGTGAGTTTGTTGAAGAAATCTATCTTGCAACAAAGACTCTTGGCTCGGGTTCTGTGTGGGATATCGCGTTTTCTCGTGATGATGATCAGACCTTTGCGTATGTCGCCGATGGCGTCAATCAGCAAGTGCATGTGTTGCGCCGGAAACCGCTTGAGTATTTGTATAGCTTCGGTAGTGGGGGGCGGATGTCGGGCCAGTTCTTCGGCACGCACAGCTTAGAGGTTGACTCCCAGGGGAATATCTACACAACCGAAACATTCGAAGGGAAACGCGTACAGAAATTTCGATATGTGGGGATGGGGAATCCCTCTGGGAATGTCGGCGTTCCCTGGCCGCAATAAACAAAAGTTGCTGTGTATTAATTAAGGCCGCGTGACAGTTATCACGCGGCCTTTCGTTTGTACGGTCGCGATAGTGGCGTAGTCACCAGAGGAAATGAGTGTTTTTGGTTGATGGTACCGAGACTTGCGTTCTGGGGCTGTCAATGTCACTCTTTGCTCTAGAGGTTTTGTAGGAGGACCTAAATTATGATCCGGAAACTGAGTTTGTTCAGCCTTGTGGCCTTGATTGCGATCGCTGTGGCCTGTGGTGGTGGGAGCGAGATGGAATCGATGCCTGCC
>CAZWKO010000122.1:3619-7364 GCA_964634925.1 uncultured Vicinamibacteraceae bacterium | reverse complement strand
GGATTCACCTGTTGCACGAGCGGAAAACGCAGCGACCCAGTAGCTCAGTCGTTTTCCACCAAGGTAATAGTCAGTAACTGTTGAGATGCGCCGCGCCGCGACAACACCAAACGAGACCAAAACAACGAAGTAGCACGCAAGGGCGACGTATACCATCTTCAGTCCCATCTGCGAGACAAATCGCTAGACTTCCACTAAGACTAAGGTCTTCGGACTCGACTAGCTAGAGCACCGAATTTTTCACAGACACCAAGCCTTTCGCATCTGGCGCTCCTCACGGGTGTGCCTGACATCATATGATCTCCGAACAACTCTCAAGGATTCTTTACATGCCACGACAAACACAGCGCTGGTGCTTTCTTGTATCGCTTCTCGCAACCGGTGTGATCTTTGTTACTGCTGACTGCAGTCTCCTGCTCGCCCAGACCAACACCTCTCAGGACTTCAGGCCGGTCACGGACGCGATGCTCGCAGCCCCATCCGATGACGATTGGTTGATGTGGCGTCGTACACTGGACGGCTGGGGGTATAGCCCGCTCGACCAGATCAACCGTGAAAACGTACGTGAGCTACAGATGGTCTGGTCGAGAGGCCTCGTCCGTGGAGCCCAGGAAGGCACACCACTCGCTTACGACGGCGTCCTGTATATGCCACAAGCGAGTGACACAATTCATGCTATCAACGCCGAAACTGGCGACCTGATCTGGGCATACCAACGGAGCCTGCCGGAGGACGTCTATGAATTTGTCGGTGGCAACGCACGGAACAATCGCAACATTGCGATCTACGATCGCTTCATCGTTAACACCACCGACGACAATTATGCGATCGGTCTCGACGCAGTAACCGGCGAACTCGCCTGGGAAACACAAATTTTTGATTATCGGGTAACCCCAGCCGGCCATAGCTCCGGCCCGATCGTTGCCGACGGGAAAATGATTTCCGGGCGAAGTTGTCGACCTGCCGGCGGACCGGAATCATGTGTTGTGGTCGCGCACAATGCCACAACAGGCGAAGAAGTCTGGCGACGGCGCACGGTCCCAGCCCCTGGCGAGCCCGGCGATGAGACCTGGGGTGATGTTCCGTTCGAACAGCGGGTTCACGTCGGCACCTGGATGCCACCCAGTTACGATCCTGAGCTGGGATTAATTTACCAGGGAACATCGGTCACGTCCCCGGCCCCAAAATTTTTACTTGGTGGTACCGAACTCGCCCATCTGTACCACAACTCGACATTGGCACTTGATGTCGAGACAGGAGCTATCCGGTGGTATTACCAACATCTCAATGACCACTGGGACCTCGACCATCCATTCGAACGCCTACTCGTTGATACCGCCGTGACACCCGATACTTCAGAGGTCAGTTGGATTAATCCACGGCTTCAACCCGGTGAACGACGGAAGGTCGTAACCGGGATTCCTGGGAAAACCGGTGTGGTCTATACGCTTGACCGTGAGACCGGAGAATTTCTTTGGGCGACCCCGACCATCGCACAAAACGTCATCACTAGCATTGACGGAGCCACTGGCGCGGTCACAGAAAATTCCGAAGTGACGTTCACCTCGCTCGGCCAGGAAGTTCTCGCGTGCCCGACATGGGCGGGGGGAAAAGACTGGGAGGCAGGAGCCTACAGCCCGCTAACCAATACCATGTTCTACCCACTCCGCAACACCTGTGCGCGCATGCTGTCTACCGATAATGTCCGCGGAGAAAGGGAGCTCGCACTTACGGAAGGTGGGCAGCGACCTTTGGCAATTTATGCCCTTGCAGCAAGACATCAGATCACGCCGGGGACAGAGGACCTTGGTACTGTGCGCGCTATTTCCGTTGAGACCGGCGAGACATCATGGCTTTACGAACAACGCGCTGGCACGATGTCCCTCGTCGCGACCGGTGGGGGTCTTCTCTTTGGCGGTGACGCCAATGGCCGCTTTCGTGCCTTTGACCAGGAAACCGGCGAGATCCTCTGGGAAATCAACCTCGGTTCTCCGGTCGCTGGATATCCGATCAGTTTTGCCGTGAACGGACGACAGTATATTGCTGCAAGTACAGGAACAGGCGCAGGTATTAACCTCCGGATGACACCGGAACTGCGTCCAAGCAATGGAAACAATATTTTTGTTTTTGCATTGCCTGGCGCGACGAATTAGCTACAAGGCCGCGTCGTTTATCCTGGTCCATCTAACGGTTCGACCGAGCAGTCTGAACCACAACCACCCACGCACTTGTAGGACCTCACCGTCGAGCTCCAGATCAGCTTCGTAGTCTTTCCCGTTTTCGGGATTGTAGATTCGGCCGTTCTTCCACTTCCCATCAAGAAACTCGAACTTCAAGATGAAATCAGCCCCGACGAGTGAGCGCGTCCGCAACGCCGGGTCAGGATTGTGGCTATCAATACCACCAGCTGGAGGGTCGTCATAAAACCGAGCAAACCTTCCATAATAACTTCCGTCCCGCTCGTATATTTCAACCTCGGCACCATCGTTCGTGTCCCAGAGGCCCACAATGTCACCAGCAGTAACTTGGCCCGACACACCAACCACAAACAACGTGCCCGTAACCACAAGAACCGCACTACTAATCAGTGCTCTGTAGTCAGAACCCTGTATCGCACTGTACATATCTTTATCCCTACCTAGACACAATCACATCAAGTTTGAAGGCGGTTACGCTGAACAAGCATCATCTCCAGAAAATCGAGAGCGAACGGCTCCCTATGATCGCACCAGTCAATTATCGTGTGTGACTAAAAACGACAACTCATGCGAGACTGCCAACCGCCAGCTAAACCCCTGACAACCCTTCAAGCCGTCCAGTGCTGTCACCAAAGTGATCCACCGGAACAGACATTTTGTCGAGCAGCGTGACAAAAAGATTCGCGAGAGGCGTTTCATCTTCGTATTGAATATGCTGATTTCCTCGCAACTGGCCACCGCCGCGCCCGGCTAACAGAATGGGCAGCTTCTGGATGTTGTGCAGATTGCTATTGCTCATACCACTGCCGTACAGCACCATCACCTGATCGAGCAGTGAGCCGTCACCGTCAGGCGTCTCTTTTAATCGTTCGAGGTAATACGAAAACAACGTCGCATGGTAGGTCTGAAGTTTGATGAGCTTTGCGATGTTCTCCGGATTATTCTCATGGTGCGATAATGCGTGATGGGGATCTGGTACGCCGATCTGTGGATACGTCTGCGCATTCAGTTCAGGGGTGAGTAAAAAGGTAGACACACGCGTCAGGTCAGCCTGATAGGCCAAGACCTGCAGGTCGAACATCACCTTAACGTACTCACTAAAATCATCCGGAATACTCGCGGCCGGACGATCGACCACCGGGAGTTCCCGATCAAAATCAGCCTCGGCCCGCTGAATGCGACGTTCCACATCACGCACCGCCGACAGGTAATCCGTCAGCTTTGCACGATCCGCCGAACCCAGTCCTCCTTGTAGCCGCGAGACTTTATTGGTCACCGCATCGAGAATGCTTCGGTCACGCGCCATGCGTTCCCGTCGCGCCTCGGGGTCGGTCGTCGTCCCATCCCCGAATAATCGTTCAAACACCGCACGCGGATGACTCTCCATCGGCAAGGGCGTCGTCGGTGTGCTCCATGCCAGTGTGCTGATATAGGCACAGCTGAATCCGGCATCACACGCACCACCAAATTCCGGCAGCCCAATCCCGAGTTCCAAGGACGCTAATTGTGTCTTTTGTCCCAATTTGATCCCAACCAAGTGGCTGATC
>CAZWKO010000122.1:0-3609 GCA_964634925.1 uncultured Vicinamibacteraceae bacterium | reverse complement strand
GTTGTCCCAACTGCGCAGCCGCAATCTGATCAACGGACTGACCGGCCTCGAAATCCGCCCCTTCCGTCGGTTTCGCATGCACACCTGTAAGAAACGCACCCGTAATACGCCCATGACCGCCAGCAGGATCCCCTGGCATCTGCGCAGCCGGCTTATGGTCCAGTCCAGACACAACCGTCAGATGATCGCGATGTGATTCCAACGGCTGCAAAATCGGCGTAAACCCAAACCCGGTACCATCCTCGGAGGGGGTCCAGTTATCCATCACCGCACCATGCGGTACGTAAACAAATCCCAGTCGGGGCTTGGCCGCCGCCGCCGTCTGACGCATTGCCGTCAACGCCGGTACCATCCCATCTAGTAACGGGAGCGCAACCGCCGTGCCCAGGCCGCGCAAGACCGTACGACGCGGTAATAACTTCTTGGTGATGATCATGACTCCGATCTCCTCATCTGGAACGGAAGACTTTGTGCCACACCTGCTAACAATGACGACCATCGGAAATCATCCGACGCCGCATCACGTACGATTGCTCGAATCGCCGGCCGGTCATAGTATTCCAAGCCCCGCCCGAGTGCGTAGGTCAACAATTTCTCTGTCACGGTCGTTACAAATTCATGCCGACGCAAAAACAAGATCTCTCGTAATTCCGGTAAGCCCGCAAACCCCGTCCCGTCTGGCAATGTCCCTGACGGGTCAATCACCGTATCTGAGGGACCATTCTCACGCCATTTCCCGACGGCGTCAAAGTGTTCCAGTGCAAATCCAAGTGGGTCCATGCGCGAGTGACAATTCGCACACACGGGATTCGCACGATGTTCTTCCATCCGTTCCCGCATTGATTGAACAGTCCCTGTCTCTTCTCGGTCAGGCAAGGGCGGCACATCCGGCGGAGGTGGGGGTGGCGGCGTACCAAGGATGTTCTCCAAAACCCATTTACCGCGCACCACCGGTGATGTCCGTGTTGCATGGGACGTCACCGTCAGAATACTGCCTTGACCGAGCAACCCGCGACGCCGGTCATCATTCCACTGCACCCGTCGGAAACGACTGCCATAGACATTGTCGATCCCGTAATGTCGGGCCAAGCGTTCGTTTACGAACGTATAATCTGCGGTCAATAAATCGACCACACTGCGGTCTTCACGCAACTGACTTCCCACAAATAATTGCGTCTCCCGCACCAGATCATCGCGCAGATTATCGTCAAACGCCGGAAATGCCTTGACGTCTGGTGTCACAGAACGCATCCGGCGAAGCGACAGCCATTGCGACGCAAAGCTCGTCACCAACACGCGTGACCGATCATCCGCAAGCAACCGCTCGACCTGCTCCTCAAGTACACCCTCGTCACGGAGCCGACCCGACTGCGCAACGTCGAGCAGTTCGTCATCAGGGACACTACTCCAGAGAAAAAATGACAACCGTGAGGCCAGCTCCAGATCACTTACCCGGTAGGCTGTTCCAGGCGCTATCCCACTTGGGTCACGTTCAATCCGAAACAAAAATTCAGGATCAACCAAAATCATTTCCAATGCTCTCTGGATGCCCATATCAAAACTGCCATCTTCACGGCCGGCTAAATAAAAGTCACGCAGCACGCTCACATCGAGATCGTTGATCGGCCTCCGATACGCTCGCCTGGCCAAGCCCCCCAAGATCTCATCGGCGCAGGCTACTTCCGAACTCTGTTCGCCACTCCCGGGTCGGCACACAAAAATCCGTTGTCGACTCACACTCTCCCGGTCGCCATCGACACCTCCACCAACTGTGTCAGGTGCATACGGTCCCTCGACCTGAATACTCTCCAAGCCCATTCGACCGGTAAATCCGCCCCCCGTGGAAAACGTCCAGATCGGCAAATGACTTGGCGCAACCCCTTCGGTTACGCCAGTTCGCTCCGCAAATGTCACGCTGACCTCATGAGTGCCGGCGCGCGCGGGAAACCTCACATACAGTGGGTCTTCATCGTCTTCCGTCGGCCACCGCCCGACGCGGAGCAACCCGACACGGGCACCATCAATCCGCACATCTACTTCCTGCGGTTCTCGTCGATTTCCCTGCAGGCCGACGCGGATAATGTATTCCCCGTCCAATGGAAAATGATGCCGAAGAGATGCACCCCCGCGGGAACCGAAGGGCACGTCCTCACTCATCCGTTCGTTTTGGTTCAGCACCGTCGACACCGGATAGCGGACAATGTCGGGCTCGATCAATGGGTCACCGATCGCGAGACGACTAATCTTTCTCGCCGCGGACATATAGCGACCCATCATGCCCGGTGCCACCGTCAAAATATCAGCATTATTGTCGAAGCCAAATGCAAGATCATCTGCCGGCAAAAGCACATCGCTATTGATCTCCAACCCAATGAGATCCCGGATAGCATTTGCGTATTCCAATCGATTGAGCCGATGCATCGTCGGGCGCCCAGGGTTTGGAGCGCGTGCTGCGGCATTGTCCAACTCCGTCTGCGCCCATGACGCAAACGCATCATATGTCTCCGTGTCTGGTCTCGGTCGGCCAGGTGGAGGCATCGACTGCGTCTGCATTTTCTGAAGCACTTTTTCCCATGTCGATGCATCAAGCGACACGTTTTCACTATCAATCGAATCAAGAGACAAATTGCCCGTGCGCAACCGGTCGTTGTGACAGGTAACACAATAGCGGTCAAGAACTGCGCGATGCTCGGATGCCGTTCGTTCCTCCTGTCCGACAATCTCAACACTCCCGACTGAAGCAAACAGGCCCGCGCACAGAACACCGACCACGCTATCGCGCATCATCACCGGATCGGGCCTTCGCGATAGCTGTCGATAAAATCTTCGGGGCGTGTTTCAGTGCCACCCAATGCTCGGAGAAGGTCTGCCGTCGACCCACCACCAAGACCCGGCAACAAGATATGACCGCCCCCTTCTGCAATCATGAGCGGCGTGATCCCGCGTTGATCGGCGGCATTAACAGCCGCACCGTGATCAACCAGAACTTGCACTATCTCATCGGATCGGATGTGGGCTGCTCCATGCAAGGCTCCTCGACCAACGGCGTTCAATCGATTCACGTTTGCGCCAAGCGACAGCGCAAACTCCACCGCCGCCAATGACTCTTCCGGCATCACTCGTGTCTCCGCCGGCACCTGCCCCAACCCCGCAGCCACCATCAACGGAGAAGTCTCCTCGTCCGTTCCTAACGTCGCATCGGCACCGGCCTCGGACAACATCCGCATCAGCGCGACGTTCCCATCCATTGCCGCCAACCAAAAAGGCGTGGCCCCTATAAGGCCCACTCGAAAACGGCCACTCGCAAACCCATACTGCGGAGGCTTTCGCTCCAATCGAACATTGACATCTGCCCCGTGCTGCAGGAGAGCCTCAACGACGGTCACTTTTCTGTCGTCAGAAAACTCGTTAAGTGACAGCCATTCTTTTTCACGTCCGACGTCGATGCCTTGCAAGTTTCCCGTGAGCTCCGTATGCCACGCACCAGATACCCAATGCAATGCGGTATACCCCGGTCCGCTGGCATTCGGATCAGCGCCACGTTCTAATAAATCTAGAACCAACTCCGCATGCCCACGAACGGTCGCCACCAATAGCGGAGTCATCCCG
>CAZWKO010000121.1:0-7410 GCA_964634925.1 uncultured Vicinamibacteraceae bacterium | reverse complement strand
ATGATCCGTTCAGCGGTTTGGCCGGTCTGTACGCCCTTGGCGCGCTCGACGCCGACGAACGCAAGGATTTTGAAAAGCATATCGAAACATGTCAGAACTGTGTGAATGAAGTCATGACGCTGCTGCCAGTTTCCCATGCACTTACCCGAGCAGTGCCGTATCACGAACCATCCTTGCAACTTCGGAAACGAGTGGTTCAATCACTTACTGGTGTTTCTTCCGACGAAGATTTTGATCGCAACAAGAGCCAACCGCACACGGTTCAATCGAACGCTGGCCGGACAAACAACCGTCGCTTCTTATTTAATGTGTCAGCTATGATTTTTTTGGTCGCAGCCGGTGGATTAGGCTGGTACGCTTCACAGCAGGTTAACTTTGCTCGGTCACTTGAAGAAAATCTCGATGCGGCAAACCAGCGCGCCATCCTCGCAGAAACACAAACGGAGGCGGCGCTCCAGCTCGCACGTGAATCAAACGAGCGAGCCGATCTATTTTCTTCAGACGTTCTCATCACGATGCCACTAACGGCTCAACCAACCGCACCCAATGCTAAAGGCCGTGTGTTTTGGAGTAATACGACCGGGATTGTTCTAACCGTGACAGGATTGCCGCCCGCACCAGCCGGGCGAACGTACCACATCTGGTTTGTACCGGTCGAAACGCCCGTCAGTGGCGGACCTTTAACGCTCGATTCTACGGGACGGGTAATCACAACTGTCGAAGCACCTAGTGAAGTGGTTGCACCAGTTCCGGTTGCAGTTACGCTGGAGCCAGAGGGCAACATGACAAACCCAACTGGCGAGGTCTATTTTCTGGGGCGTCCAACAGACAATGAAAACTAAGGGTCTGTGGCTTGGCCGAGGCTTAGCAAATTAGCTAAGAGTGCATATGCGCCGGTAGTGCCAGCCGGCAACTGGCGCCACAAACCGAGACCGACATAAAGCCAGCGTCCGTCGCCAACTCGCGCTTCAACGAGTGCGCCTCGTTTGATGCCGGGGTTAAATTCAAAAGAATCTTCAAGTTCGACAAGGTCAATATAACTTTCGTCCCGGTCACCCAAAAAATAAAGACCGCGTTCTTGCACCCAATCGTCCCACGTCTGGGTTGCAACACGATTTGGCCAAGCAAACAGAGGGTGATCATTTTCCAAAATACGAATCGGCGCACGTTCATCGGTAACACGATTTCGACTCACCTGAGCCGGATAAGGACCGTACTGAGCTTGATTAAACTCAAACTTGTTGTACTGAACAATCACAGTGCCACCATTCTCGACGTACTGCAATAACCGATCATTGTTCGCACGGAGGTCCTGGCGACGCTCATAGGCTCGCACACCGGTAACAATTACATCAAAACGTTCAAGGTCACCCCACGCCAAGTCGTCGCTGTCGATAAATTCTAACGATGCCCCAAGCTGTTCGATCGCCGGCGGAACGGCATCACCGACACCATCGACATATCCAACAGAAAGATCAGACACAATCGAAACGTCAATCACTTTGAAACGTCCATCCGCTACACGACCAAGATGACGACGGCCAATATGCGGGTACTCAATGAGCTGAAAGCCCCGCTGATACTGTTCAGTTCCATCTTCGACTACAGCTCCGACGCGATACTCTCCGACCTGACTACCACCGGTTGAAACCTGAAAGCGTACAGTTTGCGATTCATCTTCCCGTGAAAACCGAATGGGTATGGTTTTGGGCGTCGCGCTCCATCCACTCGGGAGTCTCAACGTAACTTCGCCAGAAGTCGGATCGGGGCCGGCATTGATAACAGTGACACGAACTTCATTATTTTCATCACGATCGG
The DNA here is from genome assembly GCA_964634925.1 of uncultured Vicinamibacteraceae bacterium. GTDB lineage: Bacteria > Acidobacteriota > Vicinamibacteria > Vicinamibacterales > UBA8438 > DTWD01. Next base: position 5,592 of record CAZWKO010000121.1, on the reverse strand, counting down.
TAGGAATGATGGCAATCTCAGGCGTCATTGACACTACAAATCTAGGGACTACACTAAGAAATGTACGTTTTTCCCCAGCAAAAATATCGTCAGAGTACCGGTGCTCAACAGGCCTATCGACTGTCACACTAATCTCTTGACCAAAATCAAACTCAAAACCCATTCTGAAGGGGGTTGGTCGAAACGGAGCACCAAATGGCACATCTTCATCAATAATGTACCGGTCAGCACTAGGTTCATGACGCCAATGAATATCGGTTGGCCGCGAATCAATCGGCACCGTGACAGATTGTTCGCAAGAATAAACCGCGCCAGGTAGGATGCTTTCAGTGTGACAAGCAACAGCGCCCGTAAAACCCGCAGCTCTCACACCGCGAACGGCGACAGGGACGCTCCCTCGATTCGCTATCAATACAGAAAGATCCATTGTTTGACCTGGAACGATCAGACCGTCACTGGCCAACACCTCAATGCGCAACGAGTGAACTAACAATGCAGCGTCCACAAACTGACGTTCTTTTGTCGCCAGTCGAAAATCGATTTCCCACTGAGCTTCCTCAGAAAGTGACATAGCAGCAAGGTCGTCGCGAAGTTTACGAACCGCTCTCAAGCCATTCAGGATCGGAAGTCGCGCATAGGACAACCCGTCTTGCTGGTACTGATCTAGCGCCGCCGTACTGAACCCAGCAATCTGATCCAGCGCTTGCGTCAAGCCAACGGGTGGATTCGAACCAGCAAATGACGCCAACGCCTGAACTGACGTATTAACACCATCAAAAAGTGAACTTTCCTCAGATTCGAACAAGGTTGAATCTATTGACTCAACCAATTGGAACCGCGCACCCATAGAGCTGGCCGGCAGAGCAACCAGCTGTGACATTCCCTGGCACTTGTGCATCCCACGCGCGCGACTTCCTATCTCTGCATAAGTCGTACCTAACAGCGGGTCGTATCCGCCCAAATCAATGGTAGTTAAATCCGGATCGGGTTCTGCCCGACGGAAGCCGGGGGGACCAAACCCAAACCCAAATGGAAACCCGGCACTAAAGTAAAACTTATGAGCTTGCCACACACGCAAGCCCCCAGCGAGTTGCTCAGGAAATCGATCGGGGTTAGCTGCAGCATGATAGGCCTCATGGGCTAACACTGCAGATGCTTGATGGTGCTGTCCTCCACCTCGGCCTGAAGGACTCATTGCAGACATCACTTCTGGACGAATTGTTCGAATCATCCTGACCATGTCTCCAAGAATCTCTTCACGACCCCATCGAGAAAACGTCTCATCGATGCTAAATGAATAGCCAAAATCAACCGCACGAGTGAAATATTGTTCTGCACCATCAAGTCGGTGAGCAGCCAACAATTCTTCCGTTCTCAGTACAGCAAGGCCATCGAAAAGCTCAGCTCCGATTTCGTTCTGTCCACCATCTCCGCGAGTAGCAGTGAGCAGCACGGTGCGATGCCCTTCACCTTTAGCGAACTTCGCTAATAAAGAATTATTCTCATCATCAGGATGTGCAGTGAACATCATAAATGTCCCGACGCTATTGAGTTGTCGCAAGACGACAGCTACATCGGTCGGACCACTATCGGAACGAAGCGGTTGCGCCACGATGGGTGGCGTAACCACTATAACCGCCAGCAACAGAATGATGGCACGCACTAAGCGCTTTAATCGCATAGTTTTCCGAGTATACACCTGACAGGTATCGTCTAGCCCTGACTCCCGGTTCTCACGCCGGCAGAATGCTGCTCTCGACTACGCGCTGCCATAATTTCTTCGTAATAGGACTCGTACCGGGGCACAATCTCATCGGCACAAAAACGCTCGTTAACCGCCCTCCAACCAGAGGCGACGATACGTTGATGTAGGTGCGTATCACTCAGCAAGTGGATCGCACTTTCTGCCATACCGGCAAGGTCATCTGGATCATGCAACAATCCTGTTTGGTCATGTGTAACGACCTCAGGCAACCCCCCTACTCGCGAGGCCACAACCGGCACCTCGCAGGCCATTGCCTCAAGGGCCGCTACACCAAAACTCTCTTGTGAGGATGGCAATAGACAAAGATCAGAAATCGACAACAACGGCACTACCAGTTCCTGTTCACCAAGTGGTTCAACATCCGCGGAGATTCCACATTCGCGAGCACGTCGGCAGGCAGCTGGCAGGTCCGGACCGTCTCCAACTAATAGGAGGCGAGACGGAACGACTTCCCGAATACGACGAAAGATCTCTACGACCATTTCTGCTCGCTTAACAGGCCGGTAATTAGAAACATGAACCACTAATTTCGTGTCGGGATTACCTCGACGATAACGCTCAGCAAGCGACGCATCAAACATCCTCTTGTGATACTGACAATCGAGAAAGTTCGGAATCACACGAATATCCGCATTCACGGGGAGCTGCCGATATGTGTCATCGCGCAGCGACTGAGAGACTGCTGTGACACCATCAGATTGATCAATCGAAAACGCTGCCGTTTCAGAGTACGATGGATCACTACCGGTAAGCGTAACGTCCGTGCCATGCAGTGTGGTAATTACACAGGGCACACGTGCCCGGCCAGAAGCCGCCAAAATCTGCCTGGCTAAATAGGCAGCCGTCGCATGTGGCATCGCATAGTGAGCATGGATAATGTCCAGGTCAAATTCACGTGACACCTCAACAATCTTGTTGGCTAGTGACAACAAGTACTGCGGTTCACGAAACAATGGGTAGCCTGGTGTTTGAACCGCATGAAACGCTAGTCCTGCCTGAAAATCACCAAGACGGAACGGTGGCTCACTACTAATAAGACGAACCTCATGGCCTCGTCGCGCTAAAACCTTCGCGAGCTCCGTCGCAACAACCCCACTACCACCTACTGACGCATAACAGACGATACCAACGTTCATAAAATCCTATCTCTACTTTAAGACGGCAGAAATATCGAGCGCGCTTATTCAACCTGCTCCAGATTGAATGTTTTCATTCTCTCGCTGCAACACCACCAGGCTTGCTGACCGCTCAAGACTTGCCACGGCCTGTAGTTGGCTAGCCGACCCGGTGGTACACAATGCAATCCAATGAAATTGAGAATCCTGCACGCGACGTTTGGCGCGACACTCAAGACGGCCATTAACGACTTGTGCAAAGACTCGCTGATTCGCAAACAACGCAAGACGACCAAACAAATAGCCCAAACGCACGCCGCGATGCCCACGTGCAAACTCACAAAGAAAGTTCTCAGCCTCTAAGCGACCAACCATCAACCATCTCCAAAAACCATTCTACATGTTCGGTTTCACGCGCTGACCTACGCCACCCAATTGCGCAAGGACAGATACGCTACCGTTTCCCAGAATATTCAAGCATTTGCTGCGTGAAATCTTGAGGATACGTAATGATCACATCGACAATCTCGCCCGATGAATCCACCACGGGCTCAAGTTTTGGCATCACAAACCCGGTGTACGATGGCACATTTACTTGCGATACGCGCTGAACAACTTCATCGCGAAGCGTGGGATCAAAATGAATACCGTATGATTCAAAAAGTGTGTACGCCGCATCATAGTCACCTTCAGATTTGATCCGCTGCACTTCAGCTAAAAGCATCCCAACACCATCACGAAAAGCATTTCTATCGACCATGACATAGTAGGTCTTACCATCACGGGACCGTTGCTCAATTGCATTAGTGTTGTCCATCAGCCAATGAACAACCATTTGTCGATTCCGCATATGGTCTTGTTCTATCTGAGCGCCTTCCCGAACCCGTCTAAGCTGCAAGATCGCATTTCGCGTATAGGATTCGTACTCGGCAACAACGATGTCTTCGTGGTGCTCAGAGTCAACAATGCCGATTTCCACTAGCTTCGGGTCGGCAATGAAATAGAGCGCCACTAAATCCGCACGCGCCTCTTCCAGAGCAGAGTACTGTTCCTTCAAAAACGCTTGTGGATTTCCCTCAAGAGCGTCCGATAGCTGACCTGATGCATGTCCAATAACTTCATGCATATTAGTCGTCAACTCGCCGGCGAAACTACCCCATTCTGCTGAACGTGCTGCTTCGTCATCATCCCAGGTAAATTCATTGCGGTACGCGTCTGGCCTTGACCGCTCGTACGCCTCTGTCACATTCGACAATGAAACAGACTTGCTGCCGTATGCCTCCCTAACACTCTGATCATTTGGAAGGTTAATTCCGATCGGTGTGATAGGACCTGCGTCGCCAATTTCGACGACAACATCAATAGCATTAGCTGTAATTCCGAGCACGCCTTCTTTGCGGTAGCGAGGAGCCCACGGCATGTGATCCTCGAACCACTGCGCATTATCGGCAAGTGTCTGGATCGCAGCTGTTTTTTCTTCATTGACATAGTACACGAGAGCTTCCCACGCCCCCTTCGCACCGCGAGCATCCATATAGACCTCGGTAAAACCATTAATCGTGTCCACTGGCGATGACTGATCCGCGACCCATGCAATGTCGTATGCACGACGATCTGTTGATTCTCCTGTCCGGTACCACTGCACGAGCGCGTTGAGCGCGGTCGCCATTTCTGGTGTAGCGAAAGGAACCGCTGCCTCTAGATGTCTAACCACCTCGCGTAATTGGTTTGCGTAGCGACCGTCGTTATTAATGCGATAAACCTCTTCCTCAAGGGTCCCTTCGCGCTTAACCAACCGCGAATTCAACGGGTACTGTTCGTCGAAACCAGTAATGTCTTCCATCGACACACCGTCGTAAAGATTATTTGAGCTGGAAAGCAACATATCTACCCCGCCAGCCGGTGTCTTATTGGTCACGATCGGATCGAACGACTCGTCAAAAAACATCGGCTCGAGGCGCGTCAAGAGATCATCAAGTGACTCTCCTTCTTTGAGTGGAAAGACTGCACCATCTTCTGCCGCCGCATGTACAGCCACCTGGAATGCCACCGGATCGATATCCAAGATATATTTTCGGGCTGTCAGATTATTGAACGGCCCAGTATTCAGCCAGAATAATTTCGTATAACGGTGAATCGCATCGAGTGTTTCTGTGCCCAGACTGTCGGAGTGCGTAAGAATTTCTTCCAACACTTCACGCATCTCAAGCCCGTGTGCATACCGTTGGTCATAATAGATATCCCTACCGGCAAGTGCGGCGTTATAAAGATGCCAGACCAACACTTTCTCCCGAAGCGGAAGATCTGGAAATCCATCTGCGTAAATCTGCGCAATAGACACATCATCAATCCGCTCTAGCAGATACTGACGGTCGTCCATTTCTGATTCAGCAGCTAATTCCGGCGTTTTCGTTGTATTTGACCCACACCCCGTGGTGAATACCAACACCCCAAGACAAAGCACCATCCGTCGTTGCCAGATCATCGCGCCTCCAAAGCCAATAAAACCTGTATTTCGACCTCCATATGCGTCAGACACAAGTAAAATGGAGGTGTTCCGGGATTATACCGATCAAGGAAACAAAGAGATGACTCTTAAATTGCCAGCCCAGCATATTGTCGCCGGGGCCGTGATCATAATTGCCACAATCGGTGGCCTGACACCGTTAGCACATGCGCAACAAAAAATGCTTACGGTCGCCGACCTGTACG
>CAZWKO010000120.1:7186-7474 GCA_964634925.1 uncultured Vicinamibacteraceae bacterium | reverse complement strand
TCCAACAAATCTACATGCAGCAACTCAACAACTACCGCCTGCAGTCGCGTGGGGATGTCTCAGAAGAAATTCTTCGCTCACTTGGAATCGACCGACAGATCCTGCAGCAACTGATCGACGAGTATGCGGCAATCACTGAAGCAGAGCGTCTTGGTCTTGTTGTTGGTGACGCAGAAGTTCGGCAGCGTATCGTTACGCTTCCTCAATTGCAAGTGGATGGACAGTTCATCGGTGATACCGCTTATTACCAACTACTGCAGACACAGCGACCACCGATCAGCCCGACGC
>CAZWKO010000120.1:0-7163 GCA_964634925.1 uncultured Vicinamibacteraceae bacterium | reverse complement strand
AGAAATCAGGCAACAAATCATGCTCGAACGGTTACAGACGGCCGTCACCAGCTGGATGACTGTCACGGACGAAGAAATCGCCGAAGAACATCGCCGACGCAATGAAAAGGTAAAGGTGAATATCGTTTCTTTTAGGGGCTCTGAATTTCGTGATCAGGCAGAAGCGACCGACGATGACATCTCTCTTCTCTACGAAGAAGAAGCAGCTAATTACGAAGTCCCTGAAAAACGACAGCTACGTTTTCTTCTGGTTGACGAATCAGAAATCTTCGACAGCCTGACCGTCACCGACGATGAGATCCGTCAGCACTACGACACAAACATTTCGCAGTACCAGACCCCAGGTCAAATACGTGCCAGTCACATTCTTCTTCGCGTTGCTGACGAAGACACAGAAGAAGAAGTCACCGCACGTGCTGAAGCCCTTGCTGAACAAGCCCGTAGTGGTGCTGACTTCGCCGAGCTAGCTCGAGAACACTCTGATGATGAAGGAACAGCCGTCAATGGAGGAGACTTAGGCCCCCTGGTGCGTGGACGGACGGTCCCAGAGCTTGAAGCTGCGGCCTTTGCAATGAATGAGGGTGACATCTCGGATCCTGTAAAAAGTCCGGCCGGTTATCACGTCATCCAAGTGAACGAAAAACAAGAGGAAATCACACAACCATTCGAAACAGTACAAACAGCGATTGAGAATCTTTTAAAGCAGGAGCTAGCCTCATCACGCTCGACAGCACTTTCCAGAGCGATCGCGACCGAAGTGGAAACACCAGAAGATCTAGAGCAGGCTGCCGCGTCACGTGGCTACGAACTACAAGAATCAGGTTTCGCAGCTCGTGGAGAACCAATCCTTGGTCTCGGAATGGCACCACAAGTCTCTGCTCAAGCATTTTCCATTGAACCAAACGAAGTCGCCGGAGTCGACACGCCTTCTGGGCCCGCCTTCATTACAGTGATCGCCACTCAAGACCCGTATATACCTCCAATCGAAGAAGTCCGTGACAGGGTACGTGAGGACGTCATAAGAAAGAAATCTTTGGCACTGGCGTTGGAACGTGCGAATGAAGCGGCTGAGGCATTGCAATCGGCGGAAGACTTTCTCGTAGCAGCCGAAGCCGCTGAATTTGAAGTCGGAACAAGTGAACTCGTCGCGCGTGGAGCTTCATTCCCACAGGTGGGTATTAGCGCGCCAGTTGAAACCGTCGCATTCGCCATGGAAACAGGTTCAGTGAGCGATGTCATTCAGGCAGCAAACTCCGCGGCAATCGTCCATTTGGTAGAAAAAGAAGCTGCCTCGGACGATGACCTCGCAGCCTCCCAAGATTCACTCCGAAATGAACTGCTGTTTTCACGGCAAAATCAGTTTTTTAGTGCCTACATGGACAACGTCAAAAACCGCCTCGATATTGATATTGACTTAGAGGTTTTAGACCAAGCGTTAAATCCGGTTTAACGGCCAAGCCTCTATTCATCGGACAGGCATGAGCACCATAGGCGCACCCTGGACGTAGCCTAGAGGCAGAGGCCCCAGTACGCTTTTGAGCATATCAGCGTACGGCGATATCAATACTTCAAACGCCCCCCTCGTAACACCAACACCGAACGAATTACGAAGCACTTCGAAGAACGACAGCGGTTGCGGATATGTCACCAGCGTAATCGGACTTTCTGCAGCAATACCAGCTTCTATTTTCGCAACCTCAACAGCTCGGTGAAGTCCTCCTAATTCATCCACGAGACCGTTGTCATACGCCTGGCGACCAGTCCATACCCGTCCCTGCGCCATCTGATGCACCTCGTCACGGCTGAGCCCACGACCGTCTGCGACGACCTGAAGGAATCGCTCGTACGTATCGTCAATCTGAGCTTGTACCGCCTGACGAGCACTATCTGAAAATTGAGTAGTTGGCGAAAACAGATCCGCATGCATCCCGTCAGTCACAACCTCAACATTGACACCAAGCTTCTCTAACGTTCCACCGGCAACATACTTGCCGCCGTAAACACCGATCGAACCAGTGAGCGTCCCGGGGTGCGCAACAATTACATCGGCAGGTGCTGCAATGTAGTAGCCACCGGACGCTGCGAGGTTGGACATCGACACAATCAGTGGTTTCTCATCACTCGCTAAATCGATCTCTCGCCACATCACGTCGGCCGCGACCGCAACCCCCCCGGGACTATCGACCCGAAGAACGATTGCCTCAATCCCATCATCTTCACGAGCGGCTCGAATAGCTGAAGTTATAGTTTCAGAACCGACAGTTTGGTTTCCTTGTAAATCGTTTCCATTAATTCCGAAATTGATAACACCTTCAACATAAACAAGCGCGACTCGCGAACCCTCTTCACGGGGCAATGTCACTTGCCGGTAATCTGCATAATCAACTATCGACGGGCCACTACCGAGCGGCAAACCATCTATCAACTGGTCTTCATACACAAGCGCGTCCACAAGCCCTATCCGCATAGTGTCAGCCGCTCTATATGGACCGCCATCAATAAGTGCGCGGACACGAGCCAGTGTTAGTTCACGCCCTTCCGCAATACCAGCAACCAATTGCTCATAGATATCGCGATTCAGTGATTGAGCCATCTCACGATGCTCCGGCGTAAAAGTTGTTTCGGTATAGAGATTCACAGCCGTTTTAAAGTCGCCAGCGGACAGCATGTCCGCCTGAAAACCCACTTTATCCAGCGCCTCTCTTAAAAACACTTCATAGCTACTGACACCGATAAGATTGAGTGGACTCGTCGGGGTCATAAATACCTCGTCACACGCAGATGCCAGGTAGTAAGCTTGCCCCGTTCCATATTCTAGGTACGCAACGATCGGTTTCCCTGACTCCTTGAAGTCAGTGACAGCATCCCGAATCTCCTGGACCTTTCCCCATAGACCATCAGCAATTGACGGAATAAGCACAACGGCCGATATCCGTTCGTCACCCTTCGCCTTCCGAAGCGTACTAACGATCGACACAACTGTATCTCTCTGGCTGATGAGTCCAAATACATCGTCCGCCTCCTGCTCTCCAAGACTGTCCGGTACACGCAACCATAAGACTGAGTTCGTTTCGATTGTCGGACCTCCACTTCCCAAGAAATACGCCAGTGCGACACCGGATATAGAGATGAGAATGGCCATTACAACAAACGACAAAATGAAACGCTTACCTCTCGACATCACTTCATGATCTCCTTGAAAAAGAATCGCTTCAGCGAGTATATGAGGAACAGAAAGAGACTGGAAAAGCGGGTGATATACTCTCGCTCTCGTTGGTTGCCTTACTGCGGAAGTGGCGGAACGGCAGACGCGCTAGCCTCAGGAGCTAGTGAGCTTCGGCTCGTGGGGGTTCAAATCCCCCCTTCCGCACCATTTTGAGAAAAATATCAGTTCCCTGGCTTTGGAGACCCACAATGAGCGCAGGCAAGAGAACGGAAAGGTTCAAAGCGGCCACATCCAGCTTCGTCATCGTAGCAGCACTGAGCTTGCTTTGGACGAATCTAAGTCTCGCCCAATACCAAGACTCCTGGCAGGCTCTTCCGGACATGCCGGTGGGAAAATGGGAGCCCGGTGTTGTCGTCTTGGATAACAAGCTCTATGTCTTCGGTGGCTATACCGATGGAGTGGTGTCCAGTAAACGCTCGGAGGTCTTCGACCCATCTGACAACAGCTGGACGCTAATTCAAGAACTTCCCAGCGCAATCACACACATGAACATGGTGCTAGATGACAGGACCATATGGTTTGCCGGCGGATTCAAGGATGGGTACAAGGGACACGCAATTGCCGAGGTGTGGAGCTATGACGTCGACCTAGACCGCTACACGGCAGCACCGCTACTTCCGGAACCTCGTGCTGGAGGAGGATTAGCGGTGATCGACACCCAGCTGCATTATTTTGGCGGGCTCATGGCGGACCGTGACACGGATTCCAGCGATCACTGGAAGCTCGATCTCGAAAATTGGGCACAGGGGTCAGCAATGTGGGTCGAAGCCGCACCCATGCCAGCAGCTCGGAACCAATTTTCCACCGTGGTATTCGATGGCAGGATTTACGCCATTGGGGGCCAGTTCCATCATGACAGCGTCCAATTAGACCAACCGCGCACCGATATCTACAACCCCGCGAGCAATACCTGGACTAGCGGTCCCAATCTACCCAAGGGTCATTCACATGCCGAAGGCGCCACATTCGTGCACGGCGGAAACATCTACATGGTTGGCGGTCACACGACACCAGCCGGCGGGACGAAATCCCAAGACCCTGACATCCTGAGACTCCCCAGAAGCGGCAGTTGGGAGAAAGTTGGTGAACTTCCGGGCCCACTCTCCTCCCCAGCGGCAGCAATCATCGGAAGCCGGCTTTACGTTGCCGGTGGCGCTGCTGGCGGCAGCACCGTACAGTCCAAGATGTGGGTAAGTTCAGCTCCGTAAATCCGCAGGATCAAGTCTCGGGCTTCCAGATCGAAAAGCAAGGCCCATGATCGACTAAAACGTCAAGATAACCTAGACGCCACAGTCCATCCACACGCAACTGCAGCAATTCCAATAACCACATTAGCGCTTACCGCAGCAAACGCAAGTGACCGCTCGCCAGACATCCAGAGGGTGTAAGACTCGTAACCAAACGTCGAGAAGGTCGTGAGAGAACCAAGGATACCTGTCACCACAAATGCTCGCCAATGAGCATTTAACAATTCACGCTGATCGATTAGAAATAAGAGCACCCCAATAGCAACGCAGCCAACAACGTTGGCAATGAGCGTTGCGTACGGAAAGCCTTGATTTTCACTCCCGACCAGCAGAACAATCGCATAACGTAGGCAGGCACCAACCGCACCACCAAGTGCCACAGCCACAAATAAGTTCATGCACTTATTATCGCTGTCTTTCGCACACTGTCTATCCACCGTCAGCTGACAGACCACAGAAACAGACCTGAGATAGCGTTCTTCTTTTTCCGTCTCGACGACTATCATACGAGTCACACACGTACTGAGTTTCCAGATTCACGAGGAGAACGTAATAATGACTCGCGTACTCGCAACAGGAATAACACTGGCGCTGGGCATAACCACTGTAACGTTCATGGGTTATGACCTGCATGCACAACAGTCCAGTGGGTCCCCGCCCGTTCGACAAAATCCGAATATCAATCGACCGATCACGAACGAGGGATTTGATAGTGCGGTCATCATGCTGCTACAACGACTAGTTGCTGCCTACGGCCCAATCGCCAACAGCAACGACCGGCCCAATCCATACCGACGCGTTGAACCGTTTGGAGAACCCCCGCCCGGGAATAATGGTGAATGGGCAGCTGTTATTGGCGCTGAAGGTGGACCGGATGGAAACTTATACATCTTGCATCGCTGTCAATCGAATTCCTGTGTGGGTCGTATGGAACCACCGGTGGTGACACTCGATCCGCGCACAGGCAGCCGACTCGCGGAGTGGGGCGAAGGCTTAATGGCTTTCCCCCATGGCCTTCATATCGACCACAACGGCAATGTCTGGATAGCCGATGTCGGACGAGAAGACGCTGCGGGCGGACATCTGGTTCGCAAATTCAGTAGCGACGGAAATCTTCTCATGACAATTGGTCAGTCCGGCGTTGCCGGCGATGAACCGGGACTACTTCGCGAACCGACCGACGTCGTGACGACACGAGAAGGCACCATTTTCATCACCGAAGGCCATATCAAAAATGGTCCTCGATCCCGCATCTCCAAATATGCACCAGACGGCACATTTATCGCGCACCTCGGAATAACCGGGCAAGGGCATCAGGAACTCAGTGCACCGCATGCTATTGCCGTCGATACGACAGGTCGACTCTTTATTGCCGACCGCGACAACAACCGAATCATGATCTGGGACCAAGACGGGAATTACATCGATCAGTGGCAGCAGTTCGGTCGACCGAGCGGCATTTATATCGACCATACCGACACGATCTACGTCGCAGATTCTGAGTCATGGGGTCCTGACAATCCTGGATGGAAGAAGGGCATCCGGATCGGTAGCGCGAAAACAGGGCAAGTGCATTACTTTCTTGAAGATATTGAATCAATGGACTTTGCACACAGTGGCGCTGAAGGCATCGGTGTCGACACGCTGGGCAATGTCTATGGCGGGGTGGTTCGTCGTCAGATGCTCGAACGTCATGAACCCGCTCAGGAACGCAATACTCGCGGCGCAACATGGAACACCCGCTAACACGAACGTACCCCATCCACACGGAATTGAAATACAACATTTCATAGTGGTCGTCGCCATCGAAGATCTCATAAGCGTTTCTGGACATCTCGATAGCCTCGTCTGGACCAGAATCTCCTCGACAACCGGGTGCTCCCTGGCCTCATAATGTTCGGCTTAGCTAAATTTATTTGCCTGACGAGAATACACATGGCAGCACTAACCGGCGAATTCCATATAAAAAATACAGCCTTCAGCTTCGATTTGTTGGAGGACGACAGAATTCAACAGACAGCTGACTATAAAGGTACGGCTTCCGGATTGGGCGCAGTCTTCGGAACGTTAGTTTTCCGACAATCTCTCAGTGAAACAAGCGCCACGAGCGGCTCCCTTTCTTTTGTTGGCAAAGCCCTTCTTGATGACAACTCCATAGCTGGTGGTATCGGCCATGGAACATGGGAACAAATCGGCCAAGAATCGCGATTTAAAATCGCCATGACCGTAAAAGTCTCAAACGGGAGCCAACATCGCAGTGAAGGCATCGTTGACCACCCTGCCCGTACATTCGACGGCAAGATGTACGAAGTTTGATTCGACCGTACCATTTCCTTGCAGTACACAAAGAAGGCGGCTCACTATGTAAAACAGAACCGCCGTCTTCCAATTAAGAGCTGGATCGATAGTTACTTTCCGCCCCCCGAACCTTTTGTCTCTACGGCTCACGCACCACCCCACATCGCCTCCATCGAATAGTTGCCTTCATGGCAGGCATACTCAAACAGCGGCAAGTCATTCCGTGTCATTGGCACCTCAGCTGTCCATGGACTTGTCCACGTCGCCGGATCGTTCACTGTGAATTCGTAGGACAAGGTGTCCGCGTCCACAATTCTAAAGCGCTCCACCAACTTCATGTCTTTGCTAGACCCCCGCCACGTGCTGTAGGCATCATGATCCTGGAAGTTTGT
>CAZWKO010000119.1:0-7491 GCA_964634925.1 uncultured Vicinamibacteraceae bacterium | reverse complement strand
CGACTTCAGGTTATGAAGCTGTCATGCAGAGATTGAGCGAAGCCCTTAATGAGACGGGAAAGACGGACCAGTCTAGCGGTTGGAAGGTTTTTCGCGCAGGGGCTGATTTCACGGGACAGGGTGCAGTGCCTTATGTATGGGCTATCGATCCGGTAGTCAGTGGGGCAAACTATGCTGCCGCTACAATTATTAATGAAGTTGTGATGCCTGATGAAATGCAGCAGATTTTTGAAAGTTACAACAATGCGTTTACGGATGGGCAAGTAAAGCAGCTGCCCGTAAATCTTGAACTGGTGGCTGATTTTTAATTTCAGTCGATTTTTTTCGGGTGACGGCGGATATCAGTCTGCCGCCACCCTTTTTTATTCGAGAGCCGTGCGTGACCGCGGTTTCTTGCGTATTCCTTCAAGATGATTCGCATCTCTTGCGATGTGCGTGGGCGTCGGCTTCCTCCGGTGTCCACAACTCAATAACGGTCAGAACATATGTGTGCTGAGGTGAGCTGATGTCTCGAATGTTGATACTCGGTGAGTCGCGATGGCAGTTGGCTTGGAGCGGTTTCATCTTGTCGTTCGCAGTGATTATTGGGTTAGTCGCGGGACTGTTTTTATCGCCTCGGTTGGTAGAGGCTCAGGCATTTAAAACACTAGATGAGCCTGTAGGAATGGTGTTTAACTATATTGAACAAGACAGTGCGGAAGCCTTTGAACAGATAATGGAACGTTTGGGTCAAGTGATGGCTGAAAGTGAGAATCCTGAACGAGTACAACAAGCTTCTGGTTGGAAGGTCTATAAAGCTATAGAGTTAGGGCCGAATAATAATGTTCTTTATGTATGGTTTATTGATCCAACTGTTCCTGAGGCGGATTATTCTGTAGCGCAGATTTTGAACGAAGAAGTCCCAAACGAAGTTCAGGGTCTTTACGAAACATTTAATGGTTCCTTTGGACTCGGACAGATGCCAATTAACCTTGAACTGGTTGTGGATTTCGGTGAAGTAACTCCCTAAAAAGATAAATTGAGTCCCGCATAAATTCGTTGAGGGCGAGGGTGTAACGCAGGGCCCTTTAGGGAGAAAAGTCTATAGTCGAGTCGTAGTCGAAATGGGCCTGTAAGTGGAACTTTGACTCCTCCACCGACGTTACTACCTAAGCTAGTCTGTAGGCTCCCGATAGATTCTTCCCGGTAATAGCCACCGCCTGTGGTAGCGTAAAACTGAAGGCCAGCGAGACTACTAAATGGAGTTTGAACAAGGATATTGAACATACTTGTTTTAAGAGACGGGGCGTTGGTCAGTCGGTCCTCTTGTGTGGAGGTGTACTCAAACTCGAATCCGACAATTAGAAGTGAGAGTCCTAGAGATACGCCAGCGGACGGTCTATTTTCTGGTGTTTGATTTGGGCCAACAAATAGGGTGGCGTCTGCAAAAACTGGTTTTGCGATGCTTGCAACCAATACTACTAAAAGAAGAATTTTTAATATCAATGCTGTTTCATGTCGCACAGTTTCTTTATCGACCGTTTAGGCATTTAACTGAAGCCTTGGTCCTATAATCCCCTGTGCTACAGTCTCGACGCATACAGCGTTTGAATTGTTGTTACGTGACAAAATAAACCGAAAGACAGATCGATTTCTAAAATGAGCCTTACTGGTCAGATACTGTCTGGCGATACACGAGCAGTGTCCCGAGCTATCTCTATTGTTGAACGAGAGGGTTCCGAATCGAGCTGTTTAATCGGCTTACTGCACGCGCATACAGGTCGTGCGAGGATCATAGGAGTCACTGGTCCTCCGGGCGTTGGGAAGAGCTGTCTTGTTGATCGGCTTGCTCGGTTATGGCGCGACGAGAAACTTAGAGTCGCGGTATTAGCTGTCGACCCGACTAGTCCATTTACTGGTGGAGCATTACTGGGCGACCGTATTCGCATGAATAGTCACACACTAGATCTTGGTGTCTTTTTTAGGAGTATGGCAACGCGTGGGCATCTGGGAGGTTTGGCGCCGACGACCCATGATGTGGTTAGCATTCTTGATGCTGCTGGTTTTGACATTGTAGTAATCGAAACTGTTGGAGTCGGACAAGGAGAAATTGAAATCAGCCGCACCGCACATATGTCAGTTGTTGTTATTGCGCCTGGTGCTGGCGATGACGTACAAGCTATAAAAGCTGGTGTTATGGAAATAGCAGATATCTTTGTTGTGAATAAGTCAGACCGCGATGGAGTGGACCGAACGGTAGCTGAAATTGAAGCGATGTTAACACTGGGTTCATCTAAACCTAATCAAGGTCTGCCTCCGGTTATCAAAACATCGGCATTAAATGGAGATGGGATTGACAAGTTAGAGGTGTCTCTTTCTGACTTAGTGAAGCAGGTCGGTATTGATGAAGCCCGCGCCAGAGACCGCGCCCGCGCTCGCATTGAGGAAATTTTGCGGCGTAGGATTGGGATCGCATTAGCTGAGACAACGGTCATAGAAGAAGCACTTGATCGGATCGTTTCTCGGGAAGTCGATCCTTATACGGCAGCGGAGAGTGTAGAGAAAATTATCTTCGGAAGTTATCTTTGACATGAAAGCTGTCCTTGATCACATAGGCATCGCAGTAGACGATTTGGAAAAGGCACTCGGTTTTTATCGCGATGATCTTGGTCTGAATGTTGACCTAACAGAGAGCGTGCCATCTCAGGCTGTTCGTGCCCATTTTATTGAGGTTGGGAATGTTAAGCTTGAGCTGTTAGAGGCGACATCGAGTGACTCCCCGATTGCGAGGTCAATTGAGCGACGGGGAGTGGGTCTTCATCATATTACCTTGCGAGTGGACGACCTCGTTGGGGCATTGGATCATCTCCGTGGACGCGGTGTTCAGTTGATCGATGATGTGCCTCGCGATGGAGCTGAAGGCGCTCTTGTTGCATTTATTCATCCGCGAAGCACTCACGGAGTTCTCATTGAACTAAAGCAAGAGAGGAATGGCTGATCGGGAATTATGACTACAGACGATAAGGTTCGGATTGGAATCATCGGTGGAAGCGGTTTGTATGACATGAATGAACTGGCGGATTGTGAAGAACAAGAAATAGACACTCCGTTTGGCAAGCCGTCGGCCCCTTATGTCGTTGGTAGTTTGAGAGGACAGCGCGTCGCTTTTTTAGCTCGACATGGCAAGGGGCACAGCATCCTACCGTCAGAATTAAACTTTCGAGCAAATATCTTTGGACTAAAACATCTTGGTGTGGAATGGATTGTTTCTGCCAGTGCGGTCGGTAGTTTGCAAGAGAGGTATCGGCCTCAAGATATCGTAGTCCCGGACCAATTCTTCGACCGGACTCGTGGGCGAATCAGCACATTCTTTGGTGAAGGGATTGTTGCGCACGTTTCGTTTGCGAACCCTTTATGTCCAGTATTGAGTGACCTTGCTATTGATACTGCTGCGGATGCTGGTGCGACCGTGCATCGAGGTGGCACCTATTTATGTATGGAGGGACCGCAGTTTTCGACATTAGCAGAGTCAAATCTTTACCGCTCATGGAATATGGACGTGATTGGTATGACGAATTTGCAAGAAGCAAAGTTAGCCCGAGAGGCGGAGATCTGTTTTGCGACCTTAGCTTTGGTAACAGATTACGACTGTTGGCATCCGGAACATGATGACGTTACTGTCGACATGATCATTGAAACATTGCAAGCGAACGCAAGAATGGCAAAACAAATCATTGCAGATTTAGTTTCCCGATTGCCGGTAAGTCGAGAATGCAAGTGTGGAGATGCTTTGTCCAGCGCGATTATCACTAGCTCCGATTCGATACCCGCGACAACACGCGCCGACTTGGCTGTGCTTATCGAAAGGTATTTAAGTTAATGCGGTCTGTTTTAACAGTTGGTTCAGTTGCGTTTGATTCGATTAAAACTCCTTGCGGTGAAATGTCTCGGATCGTTGGTGGTGCAGCAACGTTCTTCAGCGTGGCGGCTTCGTTTTTTACGAATGTAAGGCTCGTTGCTGTTGTCGGGGATGATTTTGGTGAGGCAGAGATGAAGGTGTTTGGTGGTCGGAAAATCGATTTAGCTGGTTTGCAGCGTGTTCCTGGAGAAACCTTTCGATGGAAGGGTGAGTACGGAGATGACCTTAATAGCAGAGAAACAATTTATACACATCTGAATGTGTTTGAAGAGTTCAAGCCTTATATTCCTGAAACATTTCGAGAAAGCCCAATTGTTTTTCTAGCTAACATTCATCCGACTCTCCAGCTTGAGGTTCTTGAGCAGGTCCGAGAGCCAGAGTTTGTTGCTTTGGACACAATGAATTATTGGATCGAGGGAGCGCTGGAAGAATTGAAAAATGTTCTTCGGCGAGTAGACGCTGTCGTGATTAATGACGAGGAGGCCCGCCTTTTGAGCGGCGAATCAAATTTAGTTAAAGCGGGCCGCGCAATAAATAAGATGGGACCTTCTCGAGTTGTGATTAAACGTGGCGAACATGGTGTGCTTATGATTGACAGTGACGGATTTTTTGCGACGCCAGGGCTACCCATCGAAGATGTTGTTGACCCGACTGGAGCCGGTGATACTTTCGCAGGAGGGTTTGTTGGTCATCTAGCGTCTTCAGAGGTGTTTACCGATGATGTTTGCAGGCAGGCCATTATTTGTGGAAGTGCTATGGCTTCATTGTCCGTTGAAGATTTTGGTCTTTCGCGCTTATTAGCTCTGACTGACGAAGACATACGTGGGCGTTTTAAAGATTTCAAACAATTGACATCGTTCGAGCAGCTTTGAGGGGTTGGGCTGTCTGGAACAATTGTTGCCAGGATTGACATAACTGCAATGTTTCTTTGCAGGTAGTTAGTAGAAGTTGCTTGTTTGGTAGTTGTGTGTCGAGCCACTTATATAGAGTGGAAACGTGTTGCGGCTCGCTCTGCACTAGAATTATTAATCGTGTCGAGAGCTCTTGATTCAGGTGCGACATTAATAGTTTGTCTAATGGCATGGATTGTGCCTGGCGCGGGTCATTGGTGGCTAGGACGCGTTGCGAAAGGGTGTATTTTTTTTGTTGCGTTGTCAGCTATGTTCAGCATCGGATTGATGTTGGAAGGTGAGCTGTTTTCAATCGAGCCATCACAACCACTTGTAGCGTTGGCTGCATTAGCAGATCTTGGTATTGGCGCACCCTATTTTATTGCCCAAATATTTGGTTTAGGAGCAGGGCGTTCTATCGCAACTACATACGAATATGGCAACTCTTTTTTGATCGTTTCGGGTTTACTTAACATGCTCGTTGTGATCGATGTTTTTGATCTTGCGTTAGGCCGTAAGTAGGCTGCAGGCTAAGAAAAAATGCAAAGCCATTTTGTATTGATGATTCTTTTTGCTGGATTTGTATCACTTATTTTCGGGGTCTTGATGAGGGACGACTCGATTGAACAGTTTCGAACGGGCGTAGCCATCTTTGTGGGATTTGTTTTGGTAGGACTGGTGTTTACTTGGTTGATGTACCCATTTCCTCTATGAACTTGTGGAACTACTCAGGGACGGCAGAACGAGTGACTGCCTGGGGTCCGGCTGTTCTTGTCATGGCAGCGATATTTTATGTGTCAGGCCTTTCGTCTCCTCCGACACCTTCAGTTCTGCCTGATATTGGACTACATGCTGTTGCTTATGCCGTTCTTGGAGCTTCATTGTTAAGAGGACTTGCTGACGCACACTGGAGTCAGGTGACCATTCGCAATGTGTTCTGGGCTGTTTTATTGGCAGTCGCGTATGGAGTGACTGATGAATGGCATCAGTCGTTTATTCCGGGGCGCACACCGGAACTACGGGATTTATTTGCGGATGCCTTTGGTTCGGCGGTCGGTGCTAGTGTGGTGTGGCTGTGGAGTATAGTGTTCATCGATCGGTAAATTGGTATGGATTATCGGACGATAAGTGTTGACTTGGATGACGGCATCGCGACCGTTGTAGTAAATCGCCCAGAGGTAATGAATGCTCTTAATGATTTGACGATTGATGATCTTCAACGTGTGACGCGCGAGCTTTCTGTTGATGAATCGGTGAGAGTAGTTATTTTAACTGGGTGTGGAGACAAGGCTTTTATTGCTGGTGCTGACATCAAGCAGCTTTCGACATTGACTCCCTTGCAAGCGGAGACTCTAGCCCGTCGTGGGCAGGCGGTGTGTAACGACCTTGAGCAAATGGGCAAGCCGGTTATAGCGTCTATTAATGGCTATGCACTTGGCGGCGGTTGCGAGATTGCCATGGCGTGTACGCTTCGAATTGCGTCTGACTCGGCTCGTATTGGGCAGCCTGAAGTTTCGCTTGGGCTCATTCCTGGATACGGTGGCACCCAACGACTGACCCGACTTGTTGGTTATGGGAGAGCTCTTGAAATAATGCTGACTGGGGAGGCGATTACTGCCGAGGAGGCCTTTCGCATAGGACTTATTAATAGGGTGGTTCCGTCTGGAGAACTGACCGATGTTGTGGATGATTTGGCCAAGCACCTTTCAGGTCAGCCTCCCATCGCGATGAAGTGCATCCTTTCTGCCGTCCGTGATGGTTTCGGAATGACACTCAGGGATGGTTGCTCTTTGGAGGCATCACTATTGGGCTTGGCTGCTTCGACTGACGATTGGCGTGAAGGAACAACAGCTTTTTTGGAAAAACGTCGACCAACTTTTACAGGTTCATGAAGGACATCCAATTTGTTGACGGCGTGGCTGATGCAGGGCAGTTTCGTTTTGCTGTGGTCGTTTCTGTATATCACCGCGTAATTACGAAAGCTCTTTGCGATGGGGCCATTGACGCTCTTAGGCAGGCAGGAGCCGTGCCCAATGAAAAATTTGACCCGATCACAATTATTGAAGTGCCAGGCGCGTTTGAGATTCCTCTTGCTGCCCGTCGTGCGGCCGATACAGGTGTGTTTGATGCTGTTGTTTGTGTTGGCTGCGTTGTGCGTGGAGAGACACCTCATTTTGAATTCATAGCCTCAGCCGTAGCTCATGGAATAACGATGGCTTCACAGTTAACAGGTGTGCCGATCGCCTTCGGTGTTCTCACCACAAATAATGAGCGAGAGGCTGAAGAGCGATCCAGTGAGGGTAGTTCTAACAAAGGGCGCGAAGCGGCGCTTGCCGCTGTTCAACTGGCAAATGTGATTTCAAAACTGACACAAGGGAAATAATTTGTTGGACGAATCTGAACGGCGAACAGAAAGACATCGGGGTCGGGAGACAGCTCTCCAGCTACTGTACCAGTGGGAGGTTGGTGGTATTGAAGATAAACAACGTGACGAGTCTCTGGTTCTATTCTGGCTAGTTCATCCTGCGCCTTCTTCCAGGCAAACGTTTGCAGGTCGGCTAGCAACTGGAACTTTTGATGCGTTGGGTAAGATCGACCCTTTGATTGAGTGCCAATCTGAGAATTGGCGCCCGTCTCGGATGGCCATCATTGATCGCTTGATCATTCGAATGGCCGTGTACGAATTATTAGAGAATGAAACTC
>CAZWKO010000118.1:0-7501 GCA_964634925.1 uncultured Vicinamibacteraceae bacterium | reverse complement strand
CGACTATGGTCAAATTATTCAAGGTTCTTAAAACCGTATCGAGTACAACAAGTACTATTTTGCTTACCGGTGAAACCGGCACAGGCAAAGAACTTGTTGCTCGAGCTATCCACCACAATAGCCCCCGTGCCAAACAAAAATTTATACCTCTTAATTGTGGTGCTATTCCGGAAACACTGCTTGAAGATGAGTTGTTCGGTCACGTCAAAGGCGCGTTCACCGGTGCTATTTCCAATCGACCTGGGCGACTAGAACAGGCCGATAAGGGCACCTTGTTTTTAGATGAGATTGGAACCATGAGCACAAACTTGCAGTCAAAGTTGTTGCGTGTGCTACAAGAACGAGAATTTGAACGCTTGGGTGATGCACAGTCGATTACGGTAGATGTTCGGTTTATCGCAGCAACAAACTCAGACCTAGCAGAAATGATCGAAGATGGCCGTTTCCGAGAGGATTTGTACTACCGTCTAAACGTAATACCAATCCATCTGCCACCATTACGAGACCGCCGTGAAGACATACCACTCTTGGTTCAAAGGTTCATCAACAAACACACGCAAGAACAAGATCCTTCGCGTTCTGACATCCGAATCTCTCAGGAAGCGATGCGACAAATCATGGCATTTGATTGGCCCGGCAATATCCGGCAATTGGAAAACATGATCGAACGTATTCTCGTTCTCACACCAGGGCAATCTCAAATAAGTATTAGCGACTTGCCACCCGAACTTCAGCAAACGGACAGAGCGACCATAAGTTCTCCTGTTGCTTTGCCCGAAAACGGAATCGATCTACCAAAATATTTACGAAGTCTTGAAAGGAAACTCATCCATCAAGCGCTCGAACAGACAGACGGCAACCTAAATAAAGCAGCGGAACTTCTAAACATCAAACGAACGACATTTATCGAGAAAACAAAACGCCTAAGTCTCGATCTGTAAATACCGATCTATCTATACAAAGGCACCTATCGGATCGAAGGAACCTTTGAGTACGCGGTCTGCCTTATCAAATTTCAACCATTCTTTAATCATCGTTGCATAAACCCGCCTGAAATCTGTTGTTTTTATGAGGTTCCCATCATCAAGCACTGTCAAGCTCGGGTGATCTCCATAAAGACCACCTTTCACATGATCTCCAATAATAAACATCGGCGTCGCAGTGCCATGATCTGTGCCAAGGCTACCGTTCTCTTCAACTCGCCGCCCGAATTCGGTGAACACCATGAGTGAAACGTCTTGAGAGCGGCCGATCCGCCTGAGGTCTTCGGTGAAACCACGAATTGCGTCAGCCGAATACGCCAACAAACGGGCGTGCGGGTCGGCTTGATGCACATGAGTATCAAATGAATTTCCCTGGTACGCGACGTAGTAGAGTCTCGTCGGCATATCAGCGTGTATCAATGCAGAAATCTGTCTTAGTTGTCTTGATAAACCACCGATTCCATAATCGATTGGTGTTTGATAAGCCGCTGCCGCTTGACGAACAAAGTCTGAGCTTTCTGCTGCATTCTGCGCTGTCGCTGATAAAAAATCGAGCGTAGAGTTTTGGCGTTCGCCGGTTGAACTCATAGCCCCTATCGCATCTTTTTCGCTATCGGCTCCTTCGCGGCGGAATGTTCTCGGATCATTAAAAACCAGTGGTGAGTGGTGCCGACTGCGCACGGCTAATGACTGTCGCGTTCCTATATTAACGATGCGATTACCTTGCGCATCGTGGTCGTAGGCGCCATCTGCCAATCTACCCACCCACCCAAGTGTCTCTCCTCCATTAGGAACCCCTGTATGCCAATACCCCATGCTAGAGAAATGTGAGAGGCTTGGGTTGTCATATCCACAGCCGTGAACAACCGCCATGTTTCCGTCTTTGTAAAGTCGTTCGAACCCAACAAGTGACGGATGAAATCCATATCCGTCTTCGATTTTTAAAACTTGTGATTCAGGAATTCCAAGGTTGGGGCGGACCCTATAGTATTCGTCGTTCCCATATGGAACCACTGTATTGAGTCCATCATTACCCCCAGACAGTTCAACAACAACCAGGATCCGCTCAGGACTTGTTTCCATGCTGGTCCCGGTAAAGGCCTGAGCAGCCAGAGCCGCAGACGTACGATCCACCAGTAAGGGCAGTGTCGCGCCGACTCCAATGCCATACAGACCTTTCCGCAAAAAGTCGCGGCGTGAACATGAACACTTAAATCGAGACATTGGTTTCTCCCTTCACGCGAGTTGGTACTCCGGAGTACTCAGTATCAAGTACAACAATGCCCGAAGAGCCACTTCCGTTTGTGGCGTTGACGATACCACCTCGTCGGTTCCTAACTCATCCCGCAGAAAATCAACTAAGACCATACGATCAGAAGCACTTGGCAAAACTCGAAGGAAACGCTCAATTAAATGATCTACTACGCCTTTAACAGTTGTGTGTCCAGCATCTGACAACAGCCTGACCATATCAAGTTCCGCAACACGCCTAGGGATCGGATGAAGTTTCTCAAATGCCATCACATACCCCATATATCCGCCGTAACGGGTGTTGTAATCCTCATCCCTGTCAGCGAGTTGACTCGACTCCGCATCTCCCTCCTGCGTCGCCGCAGTAATATTCATTCCTTGAGCAAGTCGCTCTTCCACCTGACGATAAATACCAGGCACGACTCGGTCTGGCGCCCAAAAACCATCGGCATCTGGATAAAGAACGCCTCGGAAAAGATTTCCACGTTGCAACAAAGTTGCCGGTGTCACCCAAGTACGCCCACCAGCCCAACCAGCAACGTTAGGTGGATTAAATAATGTTTGTCCGAGATTCGCCGTCAAACGATTGAAGTCTGGAATTGTTGGAAGTTTGACCAATCCAAGCTTTTTGTATGTCGAGACAACCAAATGAACTGGCGATTTGATCTGTGTTGCGTACGACTCCGAACTGTAAAAATCACGTGATTTGAAAATTCTTCGAAGAACTGGCTTCACTTCGTAACCCGCATCACGAAATGTTTCTGCCAAATTTCTTCTTACATCCTCGCTAATCTCTTCTCTGACAAAAAATCGATAAAGCTTACTGACAACAAATTCTGCTGCGGCCGGCTGTTGAAGGATAATTTCAATTATGTCTCCACCATCAAAAAATCCTGTTTGGCCGAGAAATGTTTTGGGGTCAAAGTCGTGCTGTGCTGAATCAAACTTGAACTCAAGAACATCATTAGTCCATCCAGTAAACGCACGGGATCCCTCACGGATATCTTGTTCCGTGTAATTGCCAACGCCCAAAGTAAACAACTCAAGCAGCTCTCGGCCAAAGTTTTCGTTTGGATGCCCTTTAACATTTTCGCCATTGTCGAGATAAACGAGCATTGCTGGATCTCTCAAAATCCCAAGCAGTAAATCCTTAAAATTTCCTGTGGCATGAGTCCTCAGCATTTCATTCTGCTGATAAACCATCCGTGCATCCCGCACTTTATTATTCCCAGTAGCGAAATGACCGTGCCAAAAAAGCGTCATCTTTTCTTCAAGAGGACGCTGTGAAACGAGCATTCTCTCCGCCCACCAAGTGGCAAGGCGCTGCGTTTCAACCGCGTTTGACCTGAGACCGTAAAAAAATTTGTTGACTACAGGCTGAAGCCTACGTGATTCCCCTTCAGGCAAAATCGCTACGCCCATTGAACTACCTGTATCTCGAGCCCTCCGAACGGCTTCGGCACGACTCTTTGGGAAGGGGTCCATGCCAGGGTCCCAGATCGGGGATGCATCATAGGCCGGTGCAGTATCCGGCGCGTCACTATAATCAACCAACCAATCGACAGCGGCCTCAGGCGTCATTGTGGCAATTCGCCTTATTTCTTCAGGCGTCGCACCGAAACCACCTCGTTCGAGTAGATGAGCTGCTGCCTGATAATTCCAGTCAACTGCAGTAATTGACGAAAGATCATCAACCCAGTCTTCAACTCCTACACCACTGCGTTGCTCCTCAACCAATACAACACTGGGAGTAAGCAGACATCCAGCAACAATTGCCACTACAACACATAACCCACGTATTGAGCATCGACGTTTGTAACTTGAGAAGTTAAAGCGCGGCACAGACGATCTCCATCAATAAATTAGGATGGCATCATACGCTACCAGATACCCATGACCAACTATGTTACTAAACAACCGAACTGAGATTGGTTAAAGTCTTCATTTCCAATGATTTACAAAACTGTGTCAAGTTCGTAATCAAGCATAGAATCCCCCTCAAAAACCCATCGGCCAGCAAATTGTTGTTCACCAATTACAAGAGGAAGCCAGTGGCGGTCGTCTTCCCACATCTCTTCGTAGGGAATCGCGGTGATATCGTACCAAAGAGGAACGGCCTCTTCTGTTTCTTGAGGATTTCCTACCAAACCCGAAGCCCGGTAGACATGAACAAAGATTGAATACCCATCAACAAACTGAAAAGCATGTTGGCCAATCCTAACAGGATCAACAGGGGTGACGCGCAGTTCCTCTTGAACCTCTCGAATTGCACATGCTTTGAAGGTTTCTCCGGACTCGAGGCGTCCCCCTGGTCCATTCACCTTGCCGGCCCCAAGACCTCGTTTCTTTCGAATGAGTAAAATCCGATCATCCTTCACAATAAATACTAGTGTCGCCGGATCTACCGCTCGCCAAGACGTCCAATCAATGTCACGGACCCGTCGAACCGCCATAATCACAATTCTACGCGACCACTATAAAAGTCTTTGAATTTGTTTAAAGGAAAGCTCACACTATGAACGGAACAGACGTGCGCCACGATTTTTCTACAACCAACGATCGGCGTTTTTGTGTTTTTGCAGGATCAAGCCTCGGAGCAAAACAGAGTTACAGGGAACAAGCCATAATTCTCGGAAAGTCTCTCGCGGCGCAAAGAATTCAACTGGTTTACGGTGGTGCGAATCTTGGCCTGATGGGTGCGGTGGCCGATGCTGTTCTCGATAACGGTGGTCGCGTTACCGGCGTCTTTCCGCGCGACTTATTTCAAAAAGAGTCCGCCCACGTTAATCTGACTGAGCTTCTCATCGTTGATTCAATGCACGAACGGAAAGCCACAATGTACAAACTAGCCACACACTTCATTGCACTTCCTGGCGGCCTCGGAACTTTTGAAGAAATAATGGAAATTTTAACTTGGTCACAACTCGGCTTACATACGAAACCTTGCGGGTTGCTAAATGTCGACAACTACTTTCAAAACTTCTTGTCTACACTACGATACGCAGTTAGAGAACAGTTTCTCAACCACAAACAGTCTGAACTTCTAATCGTGAAAAAAACTGCGGTTACACTTCTCAACCAACTGCAAAGAACCAAGGCATGAGAGAGAACCCTTTCCTGTGTTAATCGAAAGAGCTAAATCATCAAAAAATGGAAGCGTCGTCGCTACACCGGTTGTGATCCAGGGCGCCCGTCAAAAAATGTCTCTGTATAACGTCCGTCAATTCACTAACTGACGCGGCTTGGTTAATTGCGATGCGAAGCTGAGAGCCACCGTGATTCCCCTTTGTGTACCACGAACCAAGCGCGCGTAATTTATTAACCACCCATCTTTCCCGGCTGGAGTGAGTACGATTTGAGAGCCCTTTGCGATTATCCGTTTTAACAGCAGAATGCCGAAATCCATGAACCTCTTCAACACCCTCATGTAACAACAGATCAATATAGTCGAGTAAAAATTGACCTCGGTCGCGTGCCGTAACTACCCGGACCTTTAGTCCAGCTGCCATCACTTTTGCTTGTTGGAATATCCACGGATTACGTAAAGCACCACGACCTACCAGCACACCAGATACTTCACTGTTTGAAACCCGTTCGACCACCTGTTCTGGTGTAACACAGTCACCACTCCCAAAAACAGGAATAGAAACCGTACTTGCAACCCTGTCAATAAGGGTCCAATCAGACACCCCTTTATAAGACTGTTTTGCGGTTCGACCGTGGACTGCGACCGCCGCCGCACCTGCCTCTTCCATCATTCGCGCCACGGTCGGTGCATTAATATTATCTTCGTCCCACCCGGCGCGCATCTTTACGGTTACTGGAATCGAAACGGACTCACTCATTGCCCGGACAACGGTAGCAGCATGAGACGGGTTCCTCATCAAGCTACAGCCCGCATTGTGCTTGGCAATTTTTGGAACCGGGCAACCCATATTGACATCAACAATGTCTGCACCCATTCCTTCAACTATTTGTGCGGCTGACGCCATTTTTTTTGGATCTCCGCCAAAAATCTGTATCGACACTGGACGCTCTGCTTCTGTGTACTCTGCATACTCAAGTGTCCGGTCAATTCCTCGAACTAAGCCTTCTGAACTAACCATCTCTGTCACCACAAGACCACAGCCACCATTCAATTTCACGAGACGACGAAAGGCTGTATCGGTCATTCCGGCCATAGGGGCAAGTGCGTACGCGTGGTCGAGTGAAACTGATCCGATCTTCATCAAGAATCTCTTAATTAGTACGGTTTTACATCCGCCGCATCAACTTCGACGCTTACCGCCTGCCCGATCAAATCGACCGACAGAACGAGACGCGTGTGAGAACCTTTGCGTACAAGTCGACCAAAGACTCCCCGTAGTGGGCCGTGCACCACTTCGACCATCGTTCCCTCGCGAATAAGAGGACACGGGTCATACTGAAAATCACTCTCTATAAGAGTGCGGATACTTTCCATTTCTGAATCGGGAATCGGAGCGATTGTGTCATTAAACGATACGATATTGACTACCCCTGAGCACTTCAGGACTCGTAATCGTTCTTCTGCATCAAAACGCGCGAAACAATAACTCGGAAATAACGGCCAATCTATTTTCTTCTTACGATCCTTCCAGCGACTCCACCGGGTGATTGTAGGAAGAAAGGCTTCTAGATGATGCTCCTCTAGTTGCCGACGCACGACTTGCTCATGTCGTGAACGAGTCCAGACTGCGTACCAGTGCATGTTAGTAACAAGCGTGGTATCTCACAACGAAGATTCTAGGAGTTCGAAATAACTACCCGCCTATTGTGATGTCTCCATCTCGTTCGGAGTCATATGATAGAAACGCTTCCTCGAGTTGTGCATCCTTCCATTCGATAACCGCTTCGTTGCGCAAGCGATCGATATAATTTCGATATTCTGCTACGCGTCGCTCACTAAACACGCTATTGCCAATTGCGTCACGAACTTCTTCAAATGGCAGGGGTGTTGGTTCTGTCCGTTCGACTAATTGAAGGATGTGGTAACCAGCAGGAGTACGAATGGGTTGGGAAATTTCTTCCGTTTCCAATCCGAGCAATGCTGTTTGAACAGTATCGTTTACAAATGTGAGATCAATAGGCCCGAT
This sequence comes from uncultured Vicinamibacteraceae bacterium, assembly GCA_964634925.1. Taxonomy (GTDB): domain Bacteria; phylum Acidobacteriota; class Vicinamibacteria; order Vicinamibacterales; family UBA8438; genus DTWD01. The sequence continues at coordinate 153 of CAZWKO010000118.1, read as the reverse complement.
CAAACCACCATTCGCTTTAGACGCAGCGTCGGAAACCGCTATCGCCACCAACGAAAAATCTTCGCCGGCCAAAATGCGCAGCCTGGCTTCTTCCGCTTCATGCCGTGCCTGGTCATCAGCCGCAACATTGACAGTCCCTCCGATACCTTCTGC
>CAZWKO010000117.1:0-7505 GCA_964634925.1 uncultured Vicinamibacteraceae bacterium | reverse complement strand
AAGATACAGTTAATAACTGAAATGTCCTATACGTTTGTTGCCAAAATGATTAATCCTCTGGATCTTTTTGGTTATTACTTCACAATACTTAGCTATTTCTTTTTGTTTTCTTTGAGTTAAAGATGATCCATCTGTTTCTTTATCATGCTCCTCTTCTTCACTCTCGGGAAGGAACCGGTCGTATTCCGAGTATTCTATTCCGCGTATTCTTGTTCCGTACTTGCTTACACGCTCATACGCCTCGTTACCTTCTTTCTCGAGGATTCTCTCATTTCCTGGCATTTGTTTGTATAGCCCCCTAATACTATCCTCGATGCCAGCTACTTCGTCTACCAAGTCCAGAATCTGTTCATCATATTCCGGAATTTCCCTTCCTGCGTATTGATCGGAATTCCAACTCCAACCGAGTAGGGATCCGCAATGATCGCAAAGTTGTCCCAATGGTCCCGTGACCTTTCTTGCATTTTTTCCCACTTCCGGGACTTCGAGGTGAGATAGTCGCAAATTTTCTATCGAGTCCTCCCAGTCCTGAACAATCCCAGCAGGAATGTCTGCTCCACACCTTTTCAGCTCCGTCCGGATGGTCCTGAAAGCATAGGCCATTTCCTTTCGGATCTCCTCGGAAATGGCATTCTCTTCTTTGGTTCTGATTTCATGCCATTCATGTGCATTCGACCTTTTCCCTGCAGGGTTGTAGTTGTGAATTCTGGGGGTGCCTAGCAACCATCGGATCTTTACTACCAACTCGACTGCGATCAGGGTCAGAACAGAAGGGGCGATGTGAGTGTCCTTTCTACCAATGCTTTGGGCCAGAATGATGGCGTTCTTGATTGAGGTAATGGCCCTGCCGATTAGACCGCTGTTCGCCCCCATGCGACCCCTGAGGACTGGCCTGTGGCTTGGGTCAAAGAAACAGTGCGCCTTCCAGCCCTTCAATTCCGTTCCATCGTATAGGGAAGTTCTTTCTATTGTCCTGGTGAATTTGTTATCATTAGCGAGGCTTTTTATTTTCTCAGTGAATTTCTTCTTGTCATTGCGAGTAATTCTTGTACTCTTCTTGTCTTCCATTCTCTGTTTTTTTGAAAATGGGAGGTATTGGTAGCGGAACTTAAAGACCATATCAGGTCGATAGTATTCGTCGTAACGGGTGTACTTCAGCCCATTCATCAACTCGCAAAGGCCATTGTGGAATTTCTGCAAATCCGAATAGATTGATTTGTCGAAGAGTTTGTCGCATTCTTCGCATTTGCCCCTTCTGCTCCCCATTCTTGCGAGATTGAAATCCTTCACCCAGCAACTGCACGTTTTCTCATGAGAATTATCCAATTCGCCCAGATATGCAGAACAATTGGGATATTTCCCCCTCAGTTCAGTCATCTTGGTTTTGAATCCCCTTGCGCCCTCGAAATCCATTCTCTTTATGGACGATCGATATCTGATCCTATTTATCCACCACAGGTATACAGTGGACCAAATCTGCTCAGCGGAACCCGTTTCGGTACCCTCAAGATACTCACTAATCTCGTGTTCTAACTCTCCAATTATTTCTGGATCTTCATTAGCCCTTCTAGCACTATTGAGCATTATCTGCATCCGGATTGAAAGACCCAATTTTTCCAAAGGGACCACCATTGGACTTTCTCCGGGGTTCAAATTGCTTTCTTGGATTCCCGCTAGTTTCTTTTCTAGGCTTTCCCACAATTCCCGAGCTTCTCCAAGAAGAGAATCAGAAAAAGACAGCAGAGATCTGTCGAGGTCTACCCCCTTCCTCAGACGTCTAACGTGTTGAATCTTGGCTGAGATTAGATTCTGCTCATTCTCCCTCAGTTCCGGTTTTCCCATTATCAGTTCACTAAATGAGTCCGACCGGCTCTTGTCACTAGCATTATTGGGCCCACTGAAATTTGCTTGCTCGTTCCACTCCCCGATGCATTTCCTAAGACCGTCCAGACGGAGGTCCTCTCGATTGGGGTCAATTTCTGCAAGTTCATCGTCAATTTCCTTCCTATTCCTCATCGAGAATACGATGATTCTTGCGCCAGAATCGGGGAATTCTTCTAGCAAGCGTGACATTGCCTGAAAGGCCCGCTCACTGCGACTGGGGGGCACCTTTTTCCATGAGCCTATCAGAATCCCGATAAGTTGTCCTTTCTGCTCTTTCTCGACGAAGTGCTTCTTCACGAACGACTCCCATGATTTATCTTCATCTTCGGGAATTGATTCTGATGGTGCCGAATTAGATTTTAACAAATGCTCATCCACAATTATATTCTAATTAAAGATAGAATATATATGTTACTACATATGCGCCCTAGTGTTATGTTATTGGAGGAAAATATTGATATTAATACAATTAAATTAGTGATAATTTAATTATAATCTTATGTTAATAGTAATGACGTATCCGTAGTTTGGCGATGCAAATGAAAAAATCGGTATTCGGAAAAATCTCGGACATCACAGTGTACGCGTGCGCATACATCATTGGCGGGGCGAACGCAGTCAAGATACTGCAGAAAAATGAGAGGTTGGAATAGATGTTGTTTCTGATAACTGCAATATGCAATGTAATGATTGCATTCGGACTGCTCTTTCTCTATATTGTTGTGGCCCCTTTGCTACCGTTTGTGGGCTGATGGATCTAGCTAGAAAAAGGGAGGTGAGAAGATATTGCAAGGAATTTTGGAAGGGATTGGCATGATACTGCTACTGCCGCTATTTTTGGTCATGCTCGTACTAGGGGCATAGGTGAAGAAGATGGGGTGTGAAGGAAGTAGTTCGAATAGTAACTACACAGAACAGGAATTGAAAAAAGGAGGTGATAAGATAGGATTGTTCAAAGCAATTGTCGGCGGTACCATAGGTCTCGCCGTGGGTGCAGCGACCTGCCAGCCGATTTCAGGCATGGTTGGGGGGGCTGCGGTGGCCCAAGACTGGGGCAAGTAACCCGAAAAACATTGCAGGCGTGCTGTGCGAATGACGTCCAATCGGGTGCAAAGCCCGTACAGGATTTGAGAAAATGACAGAAATTAACGAAAAATTGTGGTTGAGCCAGACCCGAAGATGGCAAAAAATGATTGAGATGGGGGATGATGGAGAATGAGGGACGAGAGGTATGATGAATGGGTATCGAAGTTCGCCTCAAGGAATCACGATTTCTTTAATGCTATGGAGTATTATTTACGCGCAAATATCTCCGGAATCGAGTTCCTGAGGGGGCTTTTCGAAGAGAACCCGAAGAGGTTGTCGATTGGGAAGAAGTACCTAGTTGTTCTCGGAAATATAGCAAACTATTGCATTGACCTTGATGCACTAGTTGGCAGCCTAAACAACTCTTTCTCAGGGCACTGCGGGCTGCCAAGGACTGAGGTTCATCCCAAGGGAAAGTGGATCAGGTCGCCGGTAACCGCATGCATTCAGAGCATGGCAGAGAACGATATTCCCGGGACAGATTCGATCTCATGCCTAGCCATGGGTCTCCTCGATGATGTTGGGACCTACAAAGTGGAAAATCAGAGGGACTTCAGAAGAGCCATAAATTCGACATACGGATTTTTCACCAGCTCCGCCTCGACTGCAATAGGCGAGTGGTCAAAGGAGTCGTTCGATGCCGACTTCGATCCGACCAGAGCCAGGTTCACGATTCGGGGAACGCATGGGTTCAATTGGTTCCTGGATATTGATGACCCACAATGTGCGAGCATGCGAATCTCGAGCAGTTGTAGAAATGGACGGGAGCGGGTGCATTCTCTCGACACTTGGGATGACTTCGGAGACAGGAGGGATGTGGAGCGATTCTTGGCTTTCCTCTCAGGGTGCCCGCGGAAACTACTGGAAGAAGAGAGGTGCTCTGAGATGCAAGAAAGATTCAGGCTCTCCGTAGCAGGTTACTGCGCGCCACTGGCTAGGAAGATCGAGGAAGAAAGAGGGGGGGCTGCATGAGTAGAGGCATGAATCGGGACAAGCGTTCGGAGTCGGATCACCTGTCTCGGGAGTGGAGGTGGATCGAGGGTGCATTGGTACCTGATGGAGTCTGGGAGATCATGACCGAATCCGAACTCGTAGCATTGGAATTCCTAGTTGATTGCATTATCAACTCGAACAATTGCAGAGTTGAGAGCTCAGGGGAAATAGTAGCACAATTTGACGATGAAACCGAGATAGTTCTTGATGCTAAAAAGACGATCAGCGTGCCGATCATCTCGAGTTACTCTTCAATTAATTCACACTCTCGGAGAATGTGGGTCTCTGTTCGGAAAAAGAAGAAGTTGGCTGGGCGAACGACTTCTCTCGGGGTTTGTATTGTTCCCGAGAGCGATTCAGTACCGCCTCCGGACTACTGTGCAGCCTTCGTTCTCTGGGCAGAATCAGGATTCCTGGACGAGGTGACGACAGTCAATAATACGATCTCCAAGTTGCAAGAACAGTTCGACCTAGAGGTCTGTGACATTGTCGAAAACGCCCTAGATGTTGAGTCTTCTAGAATCATGTCTCTTTCTTGGAGAGATTTGATTTTGGAACATAGGGAAGGGGGGGCCTTGCATGGCCTTCATGAGATATGTGCAAAAAAGATTCGAGATTCGATGCTGGATCCGGATAGTTTCGGAGAGAGCGTTGCGGGTGGCCTAATTGACTACTCGGAATTCACCAGAATCATACTAGACGAATACCCGTTTTTCCGACTAGACGTTTCAGAAAGCGCTAGTCGATCAGGTTGCGCCCGACCGAAAGAGGGCAGACAGAGAATGCAAAATAGGAGGGATGAAAGTGAATAAGACAACAGTACTTGTTCAGGACGCCAGTGGTCACACTACTCTAGAGTTGACTAAAGACGAAACATTGCAACTATTGGACCGAAATGCGAATGCTTGGGTATTCGCGAGATCTCGGCGCGTTCAGCCAAGAGAGTTGGCTGAGGCCGAATGGGACGATGTTGGAACGATAAGAGTGGTACCCGGACTTATCGGCGGAAACTGAACTGGCCATTTGGCCTCGGATTTACGTAAAGCCCCCGATGGCAGGTACATCGGTGGCCCAATAATCAGTATGAGGGAAAAATATGAATTTTGAAACTATGAAGAATAAGGAAATGGAGAATGAAAACGAAGGATGCGAGGTGAGTATTATTGGCTCTGGGGGAATCGGCTCCCACCTGATTACAAATCTGGTACGCGCACTCCAAAGAGGAGCAGTGTGGGATCGGCTAGGAAAAATTACTATCAGAATCTATGATTCTGATCGGGTATCTTATGAAAATACTGCCCATCAATCCTTCGAAGAGGATGACGTTGGATTGTTCAAGGTGGATGCACTGGCGTGCAAAGTGCAGGAGTTCACTCATCCGAAACTGAATGTAGTTCCCTGCAACTGGGACATAATTGACAAAGATGACGTTGTGCCAGCCGACTTGGCAGTTGTAGCAGTCGACTCATCTCAGGCGAGGAAGATTATCCATGCCACTCAAGAAAAGTGGCTTGATCTTCGAAGTAAGGGGGATGGTTTCGTCGCGTTGGACTATAGGGCAAAGAGATCTGAGATCGAAGAGTTGACGCCAACACAGATTAAAACTTCTTGTCAATACGAAGGGGCCTTAGAAACTGGAAATATCCAGTTCGGTCACTTGCTAGCATCTGCGCATGGCTCTCAGTGGGTCTTGCAGGGTTTGCGTCAATTGGCAGGAGAGAGCGGAGTACTAATCCCAATGCCTCAGATTTCTAATATCTCTACTGGAACATTAGCTACGATAGAAATTTCAGAAAATCGCTTGAAACCTGGGATGGAAGTAATGCCAAAGATGGGCGAAACCCAAGAGATTTCAAGATTGATAAACAATGGTGACTACGATTCTGATTGCATTAAACAGACAGTAGCGTGGCTATCTTCAGCAGAAAGATGGAATGAACTGTGGGGTCTAGCAGATAGACTCCGTAGGGAAGTAAGCGTCCTAATCGATGCAGAAGAGAGGTATTTCGTGGATATTGGTGAAAGGGGCGAAGTCAAGGCAGCCCCCCCTATTGGAGCTATTCTACCGTTTAAACGATGGATTCACACACATCCACTAGGTGCATATTGGTCGCCCACAGATCTAGGCTCTCTTACGGCATATTCGGGAATCTTAGAAGAAGCTATTGTGGTTGGAAAGGATTTCTGGATTAATTCAATCAATATACCTCAAGAGGAGTTTGGTAACAGAGATTTGGTAATTGAGAATTGGTCTTTTGAGAAAAGGCAACTCCATAGAGTGGACAAGAACTCCTAAGGAAATTAGTGTCTGCCCATTGAGACCCCCTCTGAGTCACCCGCACGTCAGAGGGGTACCCCCACACCCCTCTGAAGCGTTTACGAGTCAGTGGGTACCCTCTGAGTCCTTTACGGATCAGAGGGTTACCCCCCTAACCCTATGAGTCGGTGGCAGCAGATAGGGGCCCTTTGAGAAAAGACAACGATCTTATCAGATTCCCGACCTGAATTATCATGGTTAAGTCCGCAATCGACATTATTCTCTATGATGGAACACCAAAGGGGATGATGAAAGCGACCATGACCGGTTGGCAAGGAGTAGCGACTTTGTGCCCAAGATCACTAGCTACAGATTTACCTGAATTTCCCGAAATACGCAGACCCGGTGTCTATTTTCTTTGGGGCCCCGATCCGGAAATTGAGGGTATGACCAGAGCTTATGTTGGGGAGGGAAAAGAAATCTGGAGCAGGATAAAGAGTCATATCAAAAACAAAGAGTTCTGGAATAAGGTAATTTTTGTTTGTAGCAACTCAGATGACCAATCTTTATCCAAGACTCATCACCAATACCTAGAATACAAGTCATTCCTTGAATTGAAGAGTATCGGTTTAGCTACTACAAAACAGAATGCTCCATCAAAGCCCAATATGAAAGAGTCCGAAGAAATATACTGTGAAAATTTCTATGGACAGATGTTGAATGTACTTCCTATTCTCGGTTTCTCATTCCTCAATCCAATTCTGGAGATGGAATCAGCAGAATCTAAAGAGCCAGGATACACGTTCGTTGTTGAATCTGAAAAAAAGGGCGTAAGGGCTACTGCAGTACAAACCGAATCTGGTTTCGTTGTCCTACAAGGATCGACCGCGTCGAAGGACGATGCAGAGAGTTGGACCAGTGGAAAGGAATTGAGGAAGCAATTGATAGGAGAAGGAGCCATTATCGATAACGGGAAATGTCTAGTTTTCACTAGAAATGTTCCATTCAATTCTACTAGTGCGGCATCAAACATTATCCTAGCAAGACAAACTCCCGGACCAATCACTTGGAAAGAGGAAGAAACCGGGAAAACATGGAAAGAGGTGTTTTCCAAGGATTCAGAGTAATTCTCAAAGGGATACTAGGGCATACCCACTGACCACTATACGACTCATAGTAACCGTCTGACTGCTATACCGCTCACACGCTACCCTCTGACCAGCGGGCTAGTCAGAGGGGGCCCGAGTGAGTGTAACCAACCATTGAAGCCCGATACCTCCTCTCA
>CAZWKO010000116.1:0-7515 GCA_964634925.1 uncultured Vicinamibacteraceae bacterium | reverse complement strand
TCTTCAAACTCCACACCTAATTCTTCAGCAATGCGCACGGCATTGACCGAGGAGTTTCAATACTTGTTGTGGAAAATCTGTACTTTCGCCATGCCATTAATCATAAGTCACCTTCATCGTACGCATCACCGCCACAGCTATAATTCTTTTGCTTTTCCACACTTTCTTTTCAAGACCGTTAGCACCGACACTCATCCATCGGATAATTCACGCCATAGCAATGCTTCGCATTGATCGCCCTAGCTGATTTTCAAGATACGACAGAGCGGATGCATAGGTCGTAAGCACGGTCAGCAGTTGCACGATGCAGAGAAACGACAAAAACAGTGGCACATCACTGATTGTTTCTGGCCGGACAATCACAATTGCACTAATTGCTCCAAGAGCGAACACACCAATATTGAACAGTGACAGAATTACCACTGAAGCGAACCGGCGCTTTATAAAGCGAGCAGCAGCCACCATCGAACCAACCATACTCAGCCGATCTTCTGCAATAGTCCGGATGGCCGCGTAGGTGAAGACAACCGTTGTTATCGCCAGTAACAAGACACTCAACCACAGGGAGAAGGGCCTCATCGCAGAAATCGAACCACCCGAGTCAGCGTTTACGATTCCCAGTGCTAGCAAAAGAACAAAGCCCTTGAGACAGAGTTCAAGAAGAAAAAGCCGCACAAAACGGAAGAAATAACGCCTGCACGATCGAACAAATAATCTGATTTTGAATAGTTTTCGATGAACGAGCACTTCGAGGCACCCGCCGAGTAGAAAGATCCACGCGGCTAAATAGAAAGGCCAGGTCCAAAAATATCGGCCGATGCGCCCGATCGAAACAGGTTCAGGCTCAAAGCTGGGAATCGCATACTGCCGTACGAAGTTTCTGCTGAGCAAGACATTTAAGTCGTCGATTGCCGGAGTTGTTGTCGCCAGGCACAATGCGATGAGCGCGATCACCAGTAGCCACACCGCCAAAAGCCGGCGGCATCCATCGACAAAGACTCTGAACAAGTCAATCACATCGGTAATCATGAATCGCTACATGAGTCTAATTCGCCGGACCAAACTGGTCAGCCCACACCGTAATAATCACGGTCGAACGTCGTGGCATTTAACGAGAAGATCGAAGATGGTTATTCGATGACCGTCTTCACCACCGCGCTTAATATGTCTTGGTATTTGCGTTACTCAGGCATCAATGCGAACGTCCACACGGAACCACCGGTTGGAATCATTCCACGTGCGTACCGGTTCGCCAGGCCGCCACCGAGCCCCGACGCTACACTGACGTATTGTTGACCGTTGTGGCTGTACGTAATCGCTGTGGAATTAACACTTGAACCGGTTTTAAATTCCCACAATGTTTCACCTGTCACATCATCCAGCGCGACAAATTCTCCGGTCAATTTACCGCTAAAGACAACGCCTCCACCAGTCGCCAGCATACCGGCAGAACTCGGGAAGTCGATCAGGGGCTTCTCCCACTGCTTCTCGCCAGTGAGTGGATTGATTGCTAAAAAATGACCAAGTAAGTCTCCTGGCTCGACCGGAGGAATTCTGGCCGCCACACCAGTCGACCCTCTACCAATAACAAATTCGGTCGGCGCGATCTTTTGAATACGCGGCACGTGCCATGAAGTGGTGTAGACCAGTCCCGTGTTCGGATTAAATGCAATCGGCACAGCATTCGAACCACGTGAAGGCCAGATTTGTACTTCTTCGCCAGCCAGAAACTGATCGTACAGGTCCGTTAACACCGGGCGACCAGTCTCTAGATCAATATGAGTCGCCCAATTCACTTCCACATAGGGATTCGCTGCAATCAGTTCGCAGTTGGTACGGTCGAGCACATACAGAAATCCATTCTTGTTCGCCTGAATCATCACCTTCCGTGAACGTCCATCGATTTCCATATCTGCAAGTACGTGTTCATCAGTACCATCCACGTCATAAACATCGTTAGGTGTGTACTGATAAAAACACGCAATTTCACCGGTCTGGGGTCGAATCGCCAGAACGCTCGATGAATACAAACTGTCTAACTCGCCACGGGGCCTAGGATCGTACGGCTCCGCATTTCCCGTTCCCCAGTAGACGAGATTTAGTTCCGGATCATAGGACCCAGACCGCCAGGTCGGCGCGCCACCATACTTCCAGGCCTCACCATCGACCGGCCAGGTCTCAGAACCTGGTTCGCCTGGTTCAGGAATGGTGTAACGGCGCCACAAATGCTCTCCTGTGTCCGGCGCCCAACCATCGAGAAATCCTCTCGTCGTAGATTCACCACCCGCCATACCCGAAATCACAACTCCATCCGCAACGATGGGTGCACCCGTTGCATAGTAGCCTTCGGCCGCTTCAGCAAATTTCTGATTCCAGATTTCTTCGCCGGTCTTCATGTCGAGCGCGAGTACGTGATTATCGACCGTGACGCGGAACAGTTTGCCGTCGTAAATGGTTGCTGCACCTCTGTTGAATGGTGTGCGCGTCGCCCCGGGTTCGAGTTGCACCGGCGTACGCCAAATCTGCCGACCTGTCTTAACATCGATCGCAAATGTCCATTTGCCATTGATGACATACATCACGTCCTGATAAACAACAGGCGCGGCGAGTTCGCCGAAGTCATTCATCAGACTGGCATTCCAAATGGGAACTAATCTCTTTATTGTGTTTCGATTAATCTGGTCGAGCGGACTGTAGCTCTGCCGGTCATACCCCATGCTCTGGGTAAGCACATGTTCCGTATTCGTTTTGTCATCGATAAGTTCCTGCAGCGTCTGAGCCGATCCGACACCGTGCCCGATGAACAGCAGCAGCAAAAGCGGAGCAATGTTTTTCATGATGTCACTCTTACTTTGTTACGACTATCAGCACACAGGATCAGCTCGCATTCATCATGCTGAGCTGGAACAATCAACCAGTGCACAAACATTACCGTATCGCATAACAGGAGCAGGGTAGCCGACGAGAGCTTGACGTTCTCGTCGACCCCATCAGCGACTTCTGAAACGCCTTACTCTTCGTTCGTCGGCAGCGGGACCGACGGAACTTCGAACGGATAGCCGGGAGGCCCGTACTCGTAATACGCTCCGAGATCATCGATCTTGTCCATGTCTGGATAGAGCACTCCAAAAGCTGGGGCTTCTCGACTTCCACGGGGCGAGTACCACACGGCTCCGTCTCGGGTCACCTGAATCTTCGGTGAGTCAGCATGACGCTGTGGCTTCGGATAGAACGTGAACTCCTCGGTCTGCGGATTGAACCGCCAGAGCGTGGCGCCGTATTCGCCGTCTGTCCGCTGGCCAACATCAGGTGCCCAGATGTTGCCCTCGGGGTCTGGTGCAACATCATACGGCTCGGCGTTCTGCTGCGGAATCGTCCATTCAGTCATCTTACCGGTCGACTGGTCGAGCTTCACAAGTTTGCCGTCTCGCTTGCCGGCCGAGTAAATCCCCCACCAGATGTTGTTGTCCTTGTCGACGTTGAGCCGCCGCGTGTGCGCCGGATAGGTCGTTGTCGTGTACTCGGTCCAGGAATTGTTCGATGTGTCGAACTTGACGATCTTGCCACCGCTCCAGAGCGCGATCCAAATGTTGTCATTCTTGTCAGCAACCACGCCGTAAGGGATCGCGTGTGGGGTCGGAATTCGAAATACCGAGACCTCACCGGTTGCCCGGTCCCATTTGCTGAGCGCACCACCCATGATCCAGCCGACGTAGATGTTTCCCTTTGAATCCATCGCCAGCGACTGCAGGAACTTAGTCGGATTGCGAACCACGTTGTCCGGATCCATCGAAATCTGCTGGGTCCATTCCTCGGTCTTCGAGTTGAATCCGAGCAACCGCTTCTCGGCGGTGTTTTGTCGACCACGATGCTCCGGCAGCCAGATCATGCCGCTCGGGTCGATCAATATTTCGTGGTTGCCGTTGCGCGGATCGGGGTAGAGCCACTCTCGCTGCTGGCCGGTCCGTGGATCGAGTTTGACCAGGCGGTGCGGTATGCCACGGTCGACAAGCCAGACGTTCCCCTCAGCATCGAACCGTGGGTCCTGTCCGTAACGTCCGACGCGATCACGCGCCCAAGGCTCGGCGTTCACCCCTTGGTTCGGGCCGTCGACGGCGAGGTAGTACTCGATATACATTGCCTTACCGAGGGCTTCCTCGTCGATGGGCGTCTCCTTCTCGATGGCGACGCGCCGCCGCGTGCTGTCGGGACCAAAGTTCTTGACGACGTACTCCAGCAGCGCATCGCGGTCCTCACGCCCAAAGCGGAACGTCGAGGAGCGAAAAGCGAGGAGTCCCTGACCGTAGCGGGTTGGGTCCTGCTCGCCGAGCGTGCTACCGACCATGTGGTCGATCCACGACATCCACTGCCGCTCGGTGCCAGGTCGCGTCGGAAAGAAGTTCTCGCCGTGGCAGACCATACAGACCTGCTCGGCCACTTCCTTGCCCCGCCCTGGCGGGTAGATCTCGTCGTAACTGGCGTACTCGAATGCTCCCGAGCGGCCGCTCTCCATCGCCGTCCGCCCGGCCGGAATGACGAGCTGTGGCGCATCACCCGAGAGCGGGCTCAGCGAGAGGTTGACCTCGGCCGTTTCCCCCGCGGTAATGGTCACCGTCTGTGCATCCGACTCAAGATGTTTTGTGCTGGCGCTTACCTCGTAGGTGCCAGGAAAGATAGCAACTGCGCGGTAGCGTCCCTGGTTCGTATAGACCATGTAGACGATGCCGTGTTCGACATTCCGGATGTACACCTGCGCCGCTGTAAACCCTTGGGTCGCCGTTACCGTCCCTGACAGCTTTGCCGTGCCAGGAACCTCCGCTTGCAAACTAAGGCTAGCCAGAACCGACACGCAAACTACCGCGACAATATGCCGTGGCAAACCAGTTTTTAGGGTATGTAGTTTCGAACGCATTATGACCTACTCCTTCAAGAACAAAAACGACTGTTTCGTGACGAGAATGCCCGCTCTGGAACTCTAGGTCAAGTCAAAACCGCCAGGTGGCAACCGACACAAATCGATTTTGCAGGTCTGCACCCAAGAGAACCTAGTGAAACCGTTTAGCCGGAAGCCAAACACGGACCTACGTCAGCGAAGACCAAGTAGCTTGTGGGTCTGAAGACTTACCTTCCATTTCGGATGCTCTAAACAATACCGAACAGCCTGCTCGGTATGAGCCTGTAGATGAGGACCATCCATTGGCTGCAAAAAGAAATGTTCGAAGTCGAGATCGTAAAAGCTTTCTGGTTCCGCTCCGACCTGGGGAAACACCAGCTTTAACTCATTCCCCGACCGGAGTAACAGGTCCGTTCCTGCCTTCGGACTCATGCAGACCCAATCAATGCCCGGGGGAACCGATTGTGTCCCGTTTGTTTCGATGGCAACTATAAAGCCTTGCGCATGAAGCGCATCCACGAGTTGACGATCCAATTGCAATAACGGCTCGCCTCCCGTGCACACAACTAATCGTGGTATATGGTCAGCACTCCGAACGGACCAGACACCCGATACCGCATGAGCCACCGCCTCTGCGTCGGCAAACACACCCCCGCCCGGCCCATCGGTGCCCACAAAGTCGGTATCGCAAAACTGACATATCGCAGAGTCACGATCAGCTTCGTAACCCGACCATAAATTGCACCCACTGAATCGACAAAACACCGCCGGGCGACCGGTATTCGCTCCCTCGCCTTGCAGGGTGTAATAGATTTCCTTAATCGTATAAGCCATAAACACGCTTCAGGTTACATAGACTGCGGGGTCAGCAAGATCATTGGCGGCGAACCCTTGCAGCCGAAGTATGCACGCATCGCAATGACCACAGGCATGCCCTGCTGGCGAAGGATCGTAGCAAGTCGTCGTCAGACCGTAGTCAACGCCAAGGTCGAGCCCTCGACGAATAATCTCTTCTTTCTCTAAATCGATCAATGGCGCGTGTATTTGAAACGGCTTGTCGTTTTCAACGCCCGCCTTTGTCGCAAGGTTAGCCATGGTTTGAAACGACTGAATGTAATCAGGTCGACAGTCAGGATACCCACTGTAATCACGGGCATTCACACCAATAAAAATATCGTAGGCTGGAATCACCTCAGCCCAAGCCAACGCAATCGACAGAAACACGGTATTGCGAGCCGGCACATAAGTAACGGGGATGCCTGTGCCAATAGCCTCGGCCGAACGATGTTTTGGCACTTCCAGTTCAGAAGTTAACGCTGACCCACCAAATAGATCGAGGCTGAGCTGGAAAACATGGTGCTCTCCAACACAGTATCGAGCTGCGATATTTTGCGCAGCTATAATTTCATGGCTATGACGTTGCCCATACTGAAACGTCAGTGCATAAGGCGTATACCCTTGCTCGACCGCAATTGCGAGCGCCGTAGTCGAATCCAGTCCTCCACTTAGTAGAACAACGGCGTTCGGCATTTAGGTACTACTCCAGACCATTACGCTCTTTAATACGGCCTCTAGCCAAACTAAGAATCTCAATGCGACACGCTATTCGCTATGGCGCCTTGGGGATGTCCAGTGCCGGATTCCTTTCGAAGAAACCCACCGGCCGAAGCTCAAAGCTATGCCACGATACCGGCATTACAGGAAAATCTTCGGGACGCGGAACATGGTGGAAGCCCACGGTATACCACGCCACGATGTCTTCATTATTAATGGGCCGATTCTTCTTGGTCCATGTGGGCAACCCCTGGTCCGCTGCATGAACTGTGGGATAGGCCCCTGCGGCAAACATCTCATCTGGATTAAACGGCGTAACCCATAATGTCTGTTCAGTAAAACCGGCACGACGACGCACGAAGTCGTCATCCGACAACAACGTGGTCGCCTGGTTGCCACCCATAATTTGATATCCCACTGGATCACCGTATGGCCCTGGCGTCTCAGGATTAATAATGCGCCAAAATTCTGGTTTATCAATTGTCGTTTGGCGCTTGGCATCCAATTCATTCTTCAGTACGTCTGTGTGGAAATTCCACAGACTCGTTCTCGGACTTCCATCCGGCAGCCGTGTGGTCGCTAATCGGTCAACCGCCAACGCATTCGTGGTGCCGTCAACATCAAGATCGAGTCGAAACGAAAAGAAATGGCTATGGTTGACGCCGACCAAGTGCGGCGCGATAAACCGCCCGTACAGCTCTTCATCGGGTGACATTCTTCGCGCTTCCGTGGCATTCGCAGCCTTAACAGTCCGCATCTGATCGATCCCTGAGGCCCCAATACGTACTTGCAGTGACCCGTTCTGCAGGAAGACATAGTCGAGCAAGTAATCGTAATTGCCAGCCGTAATGAACATCCGCAGTATCAGATCGCGTCGAGCACGCGACTCGATCACACCATCACCGTCCATGTGGCGCCACGCTGGATCTCCCGAAGCGCGCTCAAACAAACACGCCGCCCGAGTCAGATTGGTTGGTCTCCCAGACTCGGCCACGTTGACTGCATCAAAAAACGTCGCATGATCAGGGCAATCAGTACCTCGTTCGAGTGGTGTCGCGATACCACCG
>CAZWKO010000115.1:0-7530 GCA_964634925.1 uncultured Vicinamibacteraceae bacterium | reverse complement strand
TGGTCAAGGCACAGGAGATATTTCAAGTTGCCGCCGCGTCGAACTCAAAGCCGCAGCAGACATTCTCGGCATATCATCAACCACCGTGCTGACCCACGAAGATGGCATGCTTCCGTGGATTGACCCCACCATAATTTGTGCCGACATCACCAAAGCCGTAGAGCATTACTCTCCAGACGTCATCATTACATTCGACGAGGATGGCATGTACGGCCATCCAGACCACATCGCCGTTCATCACTGCACCACCAACGCCATCAAATTGCATCGCAACCCGGCACCAGCCCTGTACTATGGGGCGATACCCTCACGGGCGATGCGGACATTGACGGACTACGTTGCCACACAGCTGGCGAAAACAGACGTGACAATTTCGAATCCAACAGACATTCTTGGCATCACGGACCCTGACGCCTGGGGACATGCGGCACCACCGCCGACATTCATATTTAACGCGAACAACTTCAGCCAACAGAAACTCTTGGCGCTACAATGCCACAAATCACAGATAAACGACGGTGTGCTCACCCACATTTCGGAAACAGACGCGCCTCGTCTTCTCGGCACCGAACACTATCGCCAAGCTTCGGTCGGCTACCAAGGTCGTGCGTTCATTGAACTAACGGATCAATCGCTACCGTGAAAAAAGAAATACTTCAACTTCTACGTTGTTCATTCTGTGGCACGAATATCTCTGTTGCTAATGATGCGATCTGCGATGAAAAAAATGGCTCGCTATGGACGGCCATCCTAGGTTGTGAGTGCTGTGCATATCCACTCGTTGATGGAATACCAGTCTTGCTTGCCAATGACCGCACACGGCAAGCTCTTCGCGCACTTGATGCAAACGATATCGTTCATGCACGACAGATACTACTCGAGCTTGATGATGCGTCTGCTCACACCCTATCAATGCTCACCGATAACAAACGAACACCAACATATCGCGAACTCCTTGAGGCGATTTCTGATGACGCTGAAACAGATTACTTTTTGTACCGGTTCTCAGACCCAACCTACAGAACCGCCGATGCCATTATCCGAGCACTGACGGCACACCACAACTACAGATCGCCAACTGCAGTTCTCGATCTCTGTGGTGGATCAGGGCACCTGACAAGAAGTTTATTGGCCCGCCCTGAACCGGGCGAGACAGTACTCGCCGACCTCTACTATTGGAAATTGTGGGTTGCCGCCCGCACGACAGCAATTGGCTCTACGGGAATCTGTTGCGATGCGAGTAACCCACTGCCATTTGTCTCTGGCAGCTTCTCAAGCGTCGTTTTATCCGATGCGTTCCCATACGTTTGGCACAAACGACTGTGCGCTGACGAAATGATGCGTGTTGCTACTGCTGAAGGCATCATTGTGATGCCGCACCTACACAGCGCACTTGGCGAGAATATGTCAGCAGGAAACACATTGACACCAGAGTCCTACCAGCAACTCTTTTCACAACGAAAAGCGAGACTCTTTGATGACAAGATCTTGCTCGACGACCTCCTCGGCAACACTGCAATTAATTTGATGAATGACATCGAACCGTGCGCACTAGGAAAGACACCTGCAATTACATTAATTGCCACGCATGCTGAGTGGGTCTTCAAACGACACAACATCCAGACGGACCTCAACGTGCGCGGCAGACTTATCGTTAATCCCCTTTATAAATTGTCGTACAGAAATCGTAAGTCGCACCTTACACTGCAGTTCCCGACACCAGAGTACGGAGAAGAATATAAAGCGCTACAGCGCTATCTCCCGGACAAACTTATCGTCAGTGCTGACCTCCGGAGTCCGCTCAATGCCGATGACATCGGAATCGAGTACGGAGAACTCCGCCGTCAGTGTGTCTTACTCGATGTCCCCAATCACTATTGCTAATGGTCGCCATGAGCGAGGTCGCTCTGTAACTGACGACCCGTCGCGGTACCAGACGCATCACCAAAAGCACTCAGTAATGTGAGTAGCAACTCATCCATTCTAGCTATTGCGGGAAGTGATGGGTCAAGACCATCGATAAAACCCGCCCGCCGAAACTGCTCTAATAAATCTGTACGGCTCGAAATCACGTGCACAGGCACATCCCACGACGCACCCACGCCACTAACCAGTGAAGGCGGTTGGTGGTCACCGATCAACAGCACCACAAAATCACGATCGCCACGAAATCTCAAATAACCACTGACGGTATCGTAGGCATAACGAAGCGCCTTCACATAGCTTGGGCCAAGATTCATCCAGTCTGGCCAATCAGACCACGCAACGTCGAGAGCATCCTGATCGTAGGGGTTCTCCGTTAGTACACGCGCCCAGTCGTCTTGGTATGGGGGCACCGGCGTGAACGGTGCATGCGTACTAATAGTCGGAAAAAAAACGAACCGCGGAGACCTTTGTAGAGCCTTGATCTCGAGATCATCCACACTGGCAAGGGCGTATTGATCGGTCACACTCCACCATCCGAACGGTGGACCACGATAATCCAGCTTTGCGTGGTCATACACCTCATCAAAACCATAGAATTCACCTTCCGGCCAGGCCATAAGATGGCCTGGCATTAGCGCAATCGTTCTATATCCATTCCGACCGAACTCTTTGACGAGGGTGTTTCTTTCCTGAGCCAATAACCGCGCATTAGCACGATCGTCTCGAACCTCGGTGCCAGACAACAAGCTCACATGGGCAAGCCACGACTCTCCACCGAACGTCGTTGATTCCACTGCAGCTGACACAACGGAACGTCCGGTCTCGGTTATTGTCTCAACAAGACTTGACCGACTATCAGCCAAGGCCTGAACAAACTCGGGACGTGTCCAACTCACAACGCCGTACGACTCCATAAAAATCATAAATACGTCAGCGCCTTCAACACGACGAAAATTCGAAACCATTGAGGGGCTCGGACCCAGAGCCTCAAGACCAGCACCACTCATTTCATAAAACAGTTCGTACGTTTCTCCGGCATAGGCCATCGATACCGGGTCAGCAAAGCGGATTTGTTCACTTAATCGATATCCGGTGCGATCCATTCCAAAGAGTACGCACAGGCAGATAGACACCGCGCCAAACCCGAGACGTACATGACGATCCTGTAACGCAGATGACAACTGCTGAAAACACCAGCGCATCAGAAGATACATGGCGATCGGGCACAGTATGAGACCAAGAACCACCGCGACGACCTGCCACGGATTCGCCACCGTTGAAAACATCGCGCCCACCTTCGGAATGTGTCGCATGTCCCAGTAAAGATTGACTTCCCGTCCGTACAGCGAACGCGTTGTGACATCCACGTAACGTCCCACGATGAGCAACACCCAGCCTGTAGACAACGCCCGAATCAACATTATTGCGGACCCGCTGTACCTCCGCGTCAACCCGATGATCAGAAGAACGGCAAGCGGTAATTCGACAGTCAGATCGGTCGTTGGTTGAACATCTAACGTCGGCCACACATTCACGAATGTCAGCGAAACCTGAAGGATTACGACGGCGACAACACACGTCACCCATCTGCTCGACTCAACAGTGCTTCCCAAAACGCTGAAAAAAGATCGAATGTCCATCTAAAACGACACGCTCCACGGCAACCGCCGACCGCTCAACCCAAGGGCCAATAGACTACCCACCACGGGTAGCCCATACCCGTTGGTCAAATAATTCATGCTAAACAGCACTCCACTGGCAAAATGAAAATTTAAAATCATTGCCAATGCCAATAAGGCAACTAATCGAACGCGATACCCGACAAACAGCGCAAATCCGGCGCACATCTCAGCAACCGGGACCATCCGTGCAAACACCGATGCGCCTGGCAGCGCTATAGTCTCCAAATACCAAAGACTGCTACCAAATGCTGAATCCCGCCACTCCAACAACTGTGAGACCAAAATATTGCTATCAGTAATCCAGGCAACCTTATCGACACCCATCAGGAACAGGAACAACCCCATGACAAGGGCTAAGATGCGCAAGCCGACTCCACCTGAATTAGTCTGAGGCATGTTATTTCCTCTCCACGACGACGTTCCATTGTAACGAGACCGATTACACCGCAGAATTACATTTTGCAGATTTTATGAGCCAAACAAAGCGAATGCTTGGTCTTGCCCGGTCAATGTTTATTTATCACATGATTCCGGGTCGTCAAAACAGGCTTCGGACGCTTTACCGGCAATTTGTTTCGACCGGAGACCTGGTCTTTGACCTCGGAGCGCATGTCGGAAACCGAACCCGGGCATTCAACGCATTGGGATGTCGCGTCATTGCTGTCGATCCCGATCCTGACTGCATTCGTATTCTTAGAACGCTTTTTAGTCGATCTCCTCAAATAGAGATCATTCCGTCCGCTGTCTCCGAAACCGTCGGCCGTGTAGCATTATCGGTCAGCGAACGACACCCGACACTAAACACAATTGATTCAGCCTGGCAGGACGACCGTGAAAATGACCCACGGTTCAATGCAATTCAATGGGACAACACGCTCGATGTTTCATCAACAACACTGGACGCCTTGGTCAATGAGTATGGCCTGCCAGCATTCGTTAAAATTGATGTTGAAGGAGCTGAACCCAGAATATTGGACGGGCTGCATCACGCCCTGCCTGCGCTATCCTTTGAGTATCTACCTGGTGCATTAGAAAGCGTGCGCGCCTGCGTCACTCGACTATCCGCTCTCGGACGTTATCAATTTAATTGGTCGCCTGGTGAAAGTTACAAATTAGCCTCTATCGAATGGTTCGATCACTTCGCACTTGAATCCGTCTTAGCCACGACCGCTGCCCAAGCCCAGTCTGGCGACATCTACGCAGTTCTGGAACAGGCATGAAATCAATTTCCTCCGCGTCGAAAACAGACAGCGTAAGACGTTACTATGACCAGCATACGGCCTCATTTCTTTCATACGGTCAAGGAGGCCAGCACGGCTGTATCCACCGAGCCGTATGGGGCGAAGGCGTCGAGACAAGCGAACAAGCCTTTCATTATGTTGACAACATCCTCGCGACGACGCTTACGAAACACTCAATGACGGACGAAACCACACACATCATTGATCTCGGCTGCGGCATCGGCGCGAGTCTTTGTTACCTCGCTAACAAGTTCCCAATTTATGGAACAGGCATAACACTGAGTCCTGTGCAGCAACATATTGCGAGCAGTCGAATTAAAGAAGTCGGCCTGCAGCAGCGCGTACAATGTATTGCAGGCGATTACAGTGACCCCTCCCTCGCACTGCCACAAGCCGACCTTGCATATGCGATCGAATCATTTGTCCATAGTCCGGATCCCGAAGCATTTTTCAAGCAGTGCAAACGGATCTTACGGCGCGACGGACTGTTGCTGATTTGCGACGACGTGCTTCAGGTTTCGAAGGATCCACGGTCAAGCCCGTTTGTGACGAAATACAAACAGGGCTGGCAAGTGCATTCACTTTTCAATCGCCATGAACTGAAACAAATGGCGCTCAAGGCTGGTTTTGAACACTGTTCAACCACAGACCTTACGCCGCACCTCGAACTCAACCGACCAAGGGACCGCGGTCTCTCAATTCTTTCTGGATTATTGGCATGGTTGCCTATGAGTTGTTGCTTCAGCCATCTTAGAGGTGGCAGCGCACTTACCAAATGCTTGAAGCAGGGATGGATTAGATACGAAACCACACTGTTTAAACTTGTTCAATAACTTGAGTATGCATGGCTATTAATGACGTACATGTACGTTACTGGGGCTCACCAGCGACCGAAGAACTCAAGGCTAGAGTCACCCGAGACCCTGTTATCGTGCTTCCACTAGCCGCAACCGAACAGCACGGGCCACATCTACCGCCATCAACAGATGTCGATATCGGGCTTGGTTTACTTAACGAAACCTTTTCTCGACTCGACCCGAACACTCCATCGTGGTCATTGCCGATAGAAACTGTCGGCGCCAGTCTCGAGCACAAACGTTACAAGGCAACCGCAAGCATGACTGCCTATGAACTCGAGCGAGTCATCTTTGAACATGGCAAACGGCTCTCGACTCTGGGAATTCGTCGCCTAGTTATCAGCAACAGCCACGGAGGAAACAGTGGGCCAATCGAATCGGCAGCACTCCGCCTACGCGAAGAGTGTGAACTACTCGTGATCAAGGCGAACTATTTTCGATTTGAGCGGCCGGTCAACGTTGATTTCCCAGACGTCGAATGGCGTCACGGACTTCACGGTGGTGCCGTAGAAACAGCCATGATGCTGCACCTTCAAAGAGAAACTGTAAGAACAAACGCCATCACAAACTTTCCGTCGATAGCAGAAGAACTCGAAGATCGCGGATCACGGATACTACCAACCGGGCCAGCAGCGTTCGCTTGGCTAGCTGGAGACCTTAATCCTCTCGGTGTTGTTGGGAACGCAATGCTTGCGTCAGCAGAAATAGGCAGAACACTAGTTGCGCACTACGCCACGATTCTCGCTCACATAATTCAAGATGCGTCTGATTTTCCAATCGAAAAGCTTAAGCAACGACAACGCCGTAGAGACACGTGAGGCCGGCATTACACATTACTTAAGCGATAGCGCGCCGGCCAACATCTCTGACAACCAATGTCCGGACCTCTCAACCTTTGCTTTGACGTACGGCAAGTTATGGCGATTTAGGGTGCCATAGAGCGGTCGACGGCGTACGACCTCAATTCCAGCAGTGCGAACGGCATCTACTTTTGCAGGGTTATTCGTTAGCAATTCGACACGACCAATATTCAATTCCTTGAGCATTTGCACGGCTGTACCATACGCTCGTTCATCCTCTCCGAAACCAAGGATCTGGTCGGCATCGACAGTATCCAGCCCTTGCTCCTGCAATGCATATGCCCGCAACTTATTGGCAAGACCGATGTCCCGACCTTCCTGAGACATGTACAGCAATAGTCCGCCGCCCTGCTCAGCAAATAACCGCAAACTACCTTGCAGTTGCTCTCCACAGTCACAGCGTAGGCTCCCAAAAAGATCTCCGGTGAGACAAGCCGAATGAATGCGAACCGGCAATGGGTCCGGCCAATGGTCCTGCTCACCAATTAGGACTGCGACGTGCTCCCTGAACCCACTTGCCTCACGAAACACCATAAACCGAGCGTCGTCGGCTGCAGCTAATGGCACTGTCCCCTCGCTAACATGAGTAACTTCTAAAGGACCATCCGTGGTCAATGCCGACACTTCAGTCGGAGTCACGGACAATGTTGCGCCCGTCACGACACGCCTGCGAACAAGATCTGCATTGCCACCAACAACATCCGCGCACACAACAGCTGGCAACAGCTGGCCTAGTCGAACAAGCATCATCCCAGCCAATTCAATAGTACTCGCCGGTCTAATGTCGTGGTCACCTGACCCAATCGAATTGTTTTCACTTGCAAGCCGAACAATCTGGTCTGGACCCTCTCCATTTAGGGACAAGCTAAACCCAGCAACTTGCGCGTCAGAGCTAACCCCCATCGATTCAGCACGGTATGACGTAATCACTAAACGAAGGGAACCGAATCGCCGCAATTCCTCA
>CAZWKO010000114.1:0-7599 GCA_964634925.1 uncultured Vicinamibacteraceae bacterium | reverse complement strand
CGACCGGCGCCTAACTGGACGTATCCAAGACCGAGCCCAATTTCAAAAACTCTATCAATATCTCGTCCGGCAAGGATTTGATGGACATCTGGCTTATAGCGTTCTTAAAAAACGCTCAGCGAGCAGCACCTGCCGTGACGAGTAATCCATGCATCTCTCTGTGTAAGAATTAGACTCATGACATCCGCTGATATCCGGCAAAGTTTTCTTGATTACTTCGAAAAACAAGGCCACCGTGTCCTGCCGAGCAGTTCACTGGTCCCATCGAACGACCCAACCTAGTTATTTACAAACGCCGGGATGAATCAATTCAAAGAGCTTAACCTCGGAACAGAACAACGAAATTATAAACGTGCCACAACTGCGCAAAAATGCATGCGCGTCAGTGGCAAACACAATGATCTCAACAATGTCGGCCCCTCGCTACGCCATCACACATTTTTCGAAATGCTCGGAAATTTTTCATTTGGTGATTACTTCAAAACAGACGCAATCCCCTTTGCGTGGATTCTCCTTACCGACATCTGGCAGCTACCTCCCGACAAACTTTATGCCACGGTCTTTGAAGGAAGTTCTGAAATACCGCGTGACGACGAAGCTCATTCGATCTGGCTGCAACTTCTGCCCGCTAGCCGTATCGCCGAAATGGGTGTTGCCGATAATTTCTGGGCCATGGGTGATAGCGGACCCTGCGGAAGATGCTCAGAAATCCACTACCACAGAGGTGACCACCTTCCGTGCTCAGAAACACCATGCCGCGGAATAGACTGCAGTTGCGATCGATATGTCGAAATCTGGAATAACGTTTTCATGGAATTTGACAGGCAAGCAGACGGTGCTCTCAAGCCACTACATAAACCATCAATAGATACCGGGATGGGACTGGAGCGGATTGTTGCGGTGTTGCAGAACAGACTCTCAAACTACGACACAGACCTATTTACGCCATTGCTTGAGTCCATTGGCAAGCGCGCCGGTGTGTTGTATCAACCACTACTGGGCCGCGATAGCAATGACACAACCGATGTGTCACTGCGTGTTATCGCCGACCATCTTCGTGCCATGACGCTCCTGATCGGTGATGGGGTAACACCTTCGAATGAATGGCGTGGATACGTTCTCCGTAAAATAATGCGACGGGCGATGCGCCACGGTAAAAAACTCGGCCTGGAGGACCCCTTTCTTCACGAACTCATCAACGTTGTCGTTGGTGAAATGGGAACTGCTTATCCAGAACTGAGTACCAATCAAACGACGATCATTGACACTGTTCGCCGTGAAGAAGAACAGTTCAACAAAGTGCTAACCGATGGGCTGCCACGTCTCGAAGACACACTTAGAACCTCAGAACAGGGAGACCGAACCGTGTCTGGCGATGACGCTTTTCGGCTCTACGATACCTTTGGCCTTCCGCTTGACTTCATTGAAGACCTCGCTGAATCTCGCCAAATAACCGTTGACAAAGCCGGCTTCGACCATGCGATGGAAGCCCAACGCACAAGAGCGAGAGCGAGCACAAAATTCGCGGTGACAGACACACCCCGTTTTACTCAACAACCCAACGACGATGCAGCGGCACTGGTTGACACCTTTATCGGATACAGCGACACCCAGTGTCAAACCACGATCAAGCAACTATTTCGGATTGACGGAACATCCACCGCTGTGCTTACTTCAGGTGAAAAAGGGTTCGCTATCCTCGACGTCACACCGTTTTACCTTGAAGCCGGTGGCCAAGTATCTGACACAGGCACATTCAGCACAATAGACGCCGGGCGCGGCCGCATTAGTAATGTGGTCAAGCCGATCCCGAATTGGCCACGGCTGCATATTGTTGCGATAGCCGAGTCTTCCCTTCATGTCGGTGCGGATGTTCTCGTTGAACTCGACGTTAGCAGGAGAAATGCTATCCGTAGAAATCACACAGCCACGCACCTACTTCACGCAGCACTACGAGAGGTCATTGGCGAACACATCAAGCAAGCCGGGTCACTTGTAGCCCCTGACAGGCTAAGATTTGACGTCACGAACCATGAGCCGATTACAGTAGATCAGATTAGTGAGATAGAGCGAATTGTAAACGCTTGGATTATCGACAACCAACCGGTCGATACGCGAGAACGTTCAACTGACGAAGCCATCGCAGATGGAGCCATGGCCCTGTTCGGAGAGAAGTACGGCGATATTGTTCGAGTCGTCAGTATTAGTAATTTTTCAATGGAGTTGTGCGGGGGAACACATTGCACATCCACTGGAGACATCGGCACATTTGTCGTAACACACGAAGGGGGCATCGCATCAGGTGTTCGCCGGCTCGAGGCTGTAACAGGAGAATATGCGCTTCATCTCGTACAAGAACGCAATACGACTCTCAACCAAATACTTGACACACTTGGCACAACAGCCACAGATGTGGTTGCGACTGTAAAGAAACTACAGTCGGACACCAAACGTCTGAGTCGAGATCTAGAACACTTGAAAGTCAAAGCCGCGTTCGGCATGGATACGGCACCCGGAATTGATCGTGAAAGTAATAACGACCCCCTTGAATCTACAGAAATTCATGGGGTAAAACTCATCGCGAGACGCGTTTCAGGACTAGAACAAAATGCACTTCGGACGTTGGCGGATAAATTGCGAGATCACTTAGGTAGCGGCGTTGTCGTGCTGGCTGCAGACACAGATGGGAAAGCGGCGCTCGTGGTGACTGTTACACGTGACCTGACTGATCGTGTTCACGCTGGGCAGTTAGTAAAAACTTTGGCTCCCACCGTTGGGGGGAGTGGCGGCGGCCGACCTGACTTTGCTCAGGCTGGTGGTCGGCAAGTCGAACGACTCGACGAAATTGTCCAGCAAAGCCGAACCGAAGTCGAACGCATACTAAGCAGTTAATGGCTCCCGACAGAAAATCGGTCACGAATAAACCAGACGAATCAGTCGCGGTACGACTTGACGTATGGCTAGACGTCGCCTGTCTCTTCAGAACGAGATCCGAAGCACAACGAGCCATCAAAGGTGGAAAAGTTGCTCTCAACGACCACCGCGGGAAGCCACACCGGGAGATCCACGCAGGTGACACGGTATGTATCACACGAACAAACGGGGTCAAACAACTCGTCGAAGTAATCGGCATTGCGGATCGACATGTCTCAAAGCATGACGCACGAACACTTTACGCTGATCGGACACCACCACCATCCGAAGAAGAAGCTGCTTTTCGTGCTCTAATCCGACATGTTGGTCCCAATAGTCCTGCCAAGATGGGAACCCCTAATAAGCGACAACGCCGGCAACTTAGAAAACTGAAAGAAGTTCAATAATGAATGGACCGAGACCGCTATAATAAGAAAATGAAAACTTGGGTCTCCACTCTTGGACTGGCGTTTGGCGTTCTCGGCCTCTCGCTCGTGTGGTCAGACGCAACTGCTCAAGCACAGTTGCCGACTATTGAGGTATATAAAAACCCCACGTGAGGCTGCTGCGTTAAGTGGGTGGTTCACCTACAAGAGCAGGGTTTTACAGTCAATATGACTGACGTACCAAGTGTAGTTCCTCTTAAACAGCGTGCTGGACTAAGCCCAGAGCTCTCATCGTGCCATACGGCGATCGTAGGAGACTACGTTGTAGAAGGGCACGTTCCAGCATCAGATATTAAGCGTATGCTAGCCGAAGGACCTGACATCAGAGGACTTGCCGTTCCAGGCATGCCCATCGGATCACCGGGTATGGAAGGACCAAATGGGCGTGGCTATGACGTGTATGCTTTCGATCGTTGGGGCGACGCTGAAGTGTATTCGACACACGGGAAGTAGGTGGCACTTAGCACGTCTGTAATTTTCGGTTGGTAGCTCACAGGCATCAATAAACAGTATAATTAGCCGTTAATGGCGAACCATAAATCAGCAATAAAGTCACATGCTCAGAGCTTAAGACGTCGAGAGCACAATAGACAGCTTAAAAGCCGAATGCGACATGCCCTCACAACAGCACGCAGTGCTATTGACGCTGGTGATACTGAAAAAGCTAGCACTGTCGTCCGAACAACCGTTTCATTGATTGATAACCTTGCTGGCAAAGGTGTCATCCATCACAACGCGGCGGCACGGCACAAATCTCGTTTGTCGAGACGGCTTAAAAACGCGACTGCCTCAGCCGCATAGTTCAACGACCAATTTTTCAAGCACCAATCGTGGCTCAGTTGTAGATCGCTTTAAGTCCGTATCTGCTCGAAAAACAAGGTCAATAGCGGGAGCGAGTCTCGGGCCTGATAAACGCGACCTGACGACCCATGCCAATTGACCGAGTAACATCTGTGGCACTGCCCCCCCATCAATCAGCAGCGCCAGTTCTCGCAAAGCCACAGCAGTTTGCCCTTTCTCAATCGCCTTAGTGACAGCCCAGTCATCAAGCGAAACAGCGGCCCCAACGACTTCCTGCACATCTGACGCACTTATTCCTTTTTGCCCGGCAGCAAAGAGAAACAGACGATCGAGTTCCCCTCGAAGACGACCAACATCCGGACCAATTCGTCTGGCAAGTTTCCGAACCGCGTCTGCCTCCATAGCAATGCCTGCTGCCTTCGCCCGTCTATTAATCCATCGCACCGCGTCAGAAACATCTACAAGCGCTCCACATTGAATTACTGTAGCATTCGCTTTCAAAGACTTGCTGACCCTCCTTCGTTCGTCCAAACTCTCAGCAATCAGTACTAATGTCGTTGTTTCCGCAGGATCATCTAAGTAGTCTTCTAGCAACGCTAAATCATGTGACGCCGTTTCGCTCTCACGAGTGGGCTGAAGTAATAACTCGGCTCTATGTGCAATAACAATTCTTTTTGAAGTCATCATGGGCAGTGTCTTGAGAGCACCAAGCACATCACCAAGTGACACTTTCGACGACTGCCCTCCCGCATCTAGACCATCAAAACGATCGATATTAAACGGCCGCAATTCCTCTTCTACAGCCGACTCGAATATGCCGGCAATCTCATCCTTCTCGTACTCATCAGCTCCGAGAACCAAATAGACAGGATCTAATTGGCCACTATTAATGTGCTTGGCAAGTGCAGAAGGAGCTAGTGTGCCCACGACGTTAGTAACCTAAAATGCTTCAAGAATCGAACTAACCACTGTCGCAGCAAAGTCAGTTGCAATCCGTTCTACGGCATTGTTTTGTTGTCCAAAAAATGCCGAGACATTCTGTACGTCTCCCGCACCAGAAGCAACTTCGTATTCATCACTAAAAATAAGCTGCTGATCGTCCCACACTATTTCATTCGTCGTTAGATCTGTAAATTCGATCGCTGCAGTCAGGGTAAAAATGTACCGAGATGCTTGTTGATCAGAAGTAAAACTCGCAGGCGTTATAGTGATGTCATTGATCACGCCCGTCAACGTCGCATCGGCGCCCCCGGGATCAGTTTGCACACGGTATGAACCGCGCCCAATAAATGCGGACCGCACTTCCTGGGTCAATAAACGCTCAACGTCAAAAACAACAGTATTGTTGTCAAAAATAGGAATCGCAATCGTCTCGATATAGTCAGGAAGAAACCCCCCGCGACCTGCGAGTGCGTAGCCACAGCCAGACATTAAACTGCATAGTAGTACGATGACCATATAGCGACCGAGTCCACAAATTTTCGCCATAGCCATTAATCTCCTTCTTCCGATTACTTCGCAACAATACTGACCAGTTTCCGCTGCACAAGCACAACACGACGTATTTCTTTGCCGTTAGTATGCGCCTGAACCTGCGGCTGAGATAGTGCCATTTCCTTTAGAGTCTCGTCAGGTGTGTCAATCGGCACTGTCATCCGCGCGCGAACCTTACCGTTTACTTGCACGGGCAATACGAGTTCTTCCGCACGGGCGACCGATTCATCATATTCAGGCCAACCTGCCAATTCCACACCATCATCATGCCCCATGGCTTCCCACAGTTCTTCAGCCAAATGCGGTGTAAATGGCGACAGCAGAAGCACAAGAGCTTCCGTCCCTTCCTGAACTACCGCAAGCGACGCAGAACTAGCCTCTGCCATTGGCTCATCTGGATCAACAGACATTGGACCAATGTTCATTTTCTCGCAGTAGCCATACAAGTCATTCACCAGCTCCATTAGGGCAGAGACCGCCGTGTTGAGATGCACACGTGGGTGAAGGTCTTCGGATACTCTACGAATTGTATTGTGGGTCTTCCGTCTCAGGTTACGTTCGGCGTCACCAAGCTCAACTGTATCAAGGCCTGGAATATCTCCATTCGCAACCACAGAAGCGAACGGCATGACCAATCGCCATACTCGTCCAAGAAAACGAGCACTGCCTTCAAGACCTGTATCAGTCCATTCAATTTCTTTTTCTGGTGGCGCAACAAACATCTCATACAGACGCAACGCATCCGCACCAAAGGTCGCAGTCATCTCATCCGGGTCAACGACATTCCCTTTTGATTTTGACATCACGTTGCCATTACGCAACACCATGCCTTGAGTAAGCAGTCGTTCGAACGGCTCGTCATGCTGAACTAAACCAAGATCCCGAAATACTTTGCAGAAAAATCGTGAGTAAATCAGGTGCAGAATTGCATGTTCGACGCCACCACTATAGAAATCAATGGGCGCCCAGTATTTGACTTTGTCGATGTCGAATGGTGCACTGTCATTCTTCGGATCGCAATAACGGTAGAAATACCACGATGAATCAACGAACGTGTCCATCGTATCGGTCTCTCTCCTCGCCTCTCTCCCACATGCCGGGCATGCTGCATCAACGAAATCCGACACCTGAGCAAGGGGCGACTTTCCGCGACCGGTAAATTCTTTAATTATCGGCAGTTCGACCGGAAGGTCTTCAATCGGAACAGGTTGCGTCCCACACTTATCACAGTAGATCATCGGTATCGGCGTTCCCCAGTAACGCTGACGAGACACACCCCAATCTTTCAGTCGATACTGAATTTGACCACGGCCGAATCCATTCTCCTCCGCATCGCCCGTCATCACCGTTCGCGCCTCACTACTTTCCAGCCCCGAGTACTTCCCTGACTCAACGAGATACCCGGCGTCGACTGAGGCCTCTTGCATCGTTACACCTTCAAGAGGACCGATACCACGCGGCTGGATCACCACACGAATAGGCAAGTCATATTTCCGCGCAAACTCAAAATCCCGTTGATCGTGGGCAGGGACGGACATGATCGCACCTGTTCCGTAATCCGCCAGCACAAAGTTCGCAATCCAAATCGGAACATGTTCCTTCGTAAAGGGGTTGACTGCAAAACGCCCTGTATCAAAACCTTCTTTGTCAATTTGTCCGGTAAGTCTTGCGTTCCGATCAAGTTCTCGAAACTGCTTGACGCGCTTCCTAAACTTATCTGTCTCATTACTATCAGTTGCAAATTTATCGACCAATGGATGCTCGGGTGCCAACAGCACAAAAGTCCCACCATAGATCGTATCGATGCGCGTCGTGAAAATCTCAATTGCGTCGTGTGACGGTTCGTCGTTATTTGGAGCGGCCAATGGAAACGACACCAAAGGACCCTCGGATCGACCAATCCAATTGCGCTGCAGGGTAAGAACCTTGTCAGGCCATTGGTCTT
>CAZWKO010000113.1:0-7602 GCA_964634925.1 uncultured Vicinamibacteraceae bacterium | reverse complement strand
GATTTTCCAGACACTGGCGTCGTTGATTTAGTGCCAGACCTTATATCGGACTGGGGGCCATGGCAGAGTTGGGATGGTGTCTATGATGCCGACTTCGGAATTCCCAGAGAACTTGGGCACATCACGAGTTCTTCGCCTCCGATCGTGGTGAATGGTGTTGTGGGCGTCGGTAATTCAGCTGAGCAAGGTTATAACCAGACACGAATTGAAAACGTACCAGGCGACATCATGGGGTATGACGCCCGTACTGGTGAACATCTGTGGAAGTTTCATGTGATTCCACGGCCAGGCGAGTTCGGGCATGACACGTGGGAAAACGATGCCTGGGAGTGGACTGGAGATGTCTCCTCGTGGGCGCCCATATCAGCTGATCCTGAACGTGGTCTTGTTTTTGTCCCCACGAATCCCCCGACGATCGATTTTTATGGAGGGTTTCGACCTGGTGATGGTTTGTTTGGTACCAGTGTTATTGCACTAGACGTCCAGACAGGTGAGCGGGCCTGGCACTTTCAGACGGTACATCATGACATCTGGAACTTTGATAATCCGACGGCTCCAGTGGTGATGAACGTAACGGTCGATGGTAGGCCGCGCGAGATTGTGGTTCAAACAACCAAGCAGGGTTGGGCCTTTACGTTTGATCGTGAGACGGGCGAGCCCATCTGGCCGATCGAAGAGCGACCAGTGCCACAGTCAGAAGTACCTGGCGAACAGTTGTCTCCAACGCAACCATTCCCCACGAAACCAGCTGCGTTTGAGATGCAAGGGTTGACAGAAGATGACCTCATCGATTTTACGCGTGAGTTGCGAACGGAAGCATTACAGATTGTTGAAAACTATCGACTCGGACCAATCTTTAATCCACCGATTGAACGCGGGCATTCGTCTGGTCTTCGGTCGTTCGTTAGTTGCCCTAGTGGGGCGTCGAATATCTTTGGACCCACGTCAGCGGATCCCGAAACGGGGATTCTTTATGTGTCGACATTGAGAGGTTGTCGTTCAGAAAATATCGTGCCTGGTGCTGCGATTGATTTGCCTGAGGACATTAAGACCACGGGGAGAACCATTGCCGAGTTTGCGGTTCTCAATCGCGGTGATTTTCGAGGGCCACAGGGATTGCCGATCTTTAAGCCGCCATATAGCCGTATCGTTGCGATTGATATGAATACTGGTGAGCATCTGTGGGAGACACCGAATGGTGATACGCCGGACCGAATTCAGAATCATCCGGCGCTTGAACAAGTAGAGATAGCGAATACCGGCCGGACGTCACACCCAATCACTTGTGATTACGGCAGAGGGCACCGGTGGGACACCGCGCCTACACGCGGTGGATAAGCAGTCGGGATTACGTGTAGGGACGGTCTCGCTTCCCGCTTCTGGACAGTACGGCATGATGGGCTATCAGCATGACAATCAACAGTACATTGTGGTGCAGGTAGCAGGGCGGAATATGCCTGGGTCATTAGCAGCGCTACGCTTACCGAAGGGAAACTGAACATGGAAATCGCACGGTATGTTTGTCGAATGTTCGCGACGGTCGTGTTGGTTCAAGTAGTTGCGCTCGGTGTGGTGACTGCACAATCGACTGACCAGGCGTGGGAATTGATCGATGAAGAGCGTTTACTGAACCCAGAGGATGGTGATTGGGCGAATTATCGCCGTACGTATGATGTAACCGGATTTAGTCCGCTCGATCAGATTAATCGAGACAATGTCGATGACTTGCGTCTCGTCTGGGCGCATTCCATGGGTGATGGTAGTCGTTGGGTTCCGACGCCGGTCGTGTCGAATGGGTTGATGTTCGTAGCTGAAAGTGATCGGGTTACAGCGTTTGAGGTGGAGACCGGGGATGTTGCATGGGTTCATCAGCGGAGTTATCCGGAGGACATTCAGAAGTCGCAGGCGCTTGGACGTTCACGCGGTGTGTCCGTGTACCGTGACCGTGTGTATTGGGCGACAGCGGATACCTCGTTGGTTGTCATCGATCAACGAACCGGTGAGACACTGTGGGAAGTAAGTACTGGGGATTACAGCGATGGCCTGGGACACGCACACCCTGCGTTGATCGCTGATGGGAAAGTGGTGCTCGGTTTTGCCGGTGGCGATAAAACGGCGCGTGGCCTGGTTGTGGCTCATGATGCGGAGACCGGCGATCATCTTTGGACGACGTACACGGTGCCGGAGCCTGGCGATCCGGAGTACGACACGTGGGGCGAGCAAGAGGTGCCGCCGCTGGGTGGTCTGACGTGGGGGACCATTAGTTACGACCCCGAGCTAGGGCTTATTTACCTTGGAACTGGCCAACCGACGCCATGGGCGTCGACCCTTCGCGGTCCAGGGGATGCGTTATACACGAATGCGATTCTGGCACTTGATATTGATACCGGAGAGATTGAGTGGCACTTCCAGGTCGTGCCTGCCGACAACTGGGATCTCGACGCGACGCACGAGAGTATGTTGGTTGACCTTGAGATTGGTGGGCGTGTCTATAAAGCGTTGATCGAGACCAGTAAGATTGGCTGGGGTATCGTGCTCGACCGCGAGACCGGTCGTTTCTTGCGTGCGTTCAGAACCGGCTACGACAATATCATTACTGGCTGGACTGATTCCGGCAGTCCCATCTATAACCCGGCGCTGATTCCGACGATGGATGACGTGGATTCCGGGAAGGTCTTTGAAGTCTGTCCTCACTATCATGGCACTCGAAACTTGAATGCGCCGAGTTATAGTCCCGAGACCGGTCTGTACTACCTTGGGATTAATAACAGTTGTATGGATGTGACGTATATCTCTGAGGAGTTTCAGCCTGGTCGTATTTATCGTGGGATCGGAACACGAACTAAGCAGGTGCCTGGGTACGATTACATCGGAGAATTCGTGGCGTTCGATCCGGTCAGTGGACGTCGGGTATGGGAGTATCGAACGCCGGGAGGTGTGGCGGTGACTGCGTCGGCACTCGCGACGGCAGGGAACATCGTCTTCGGCGGTACGGCTGACCGTCGATTATTCGCGCTCGACACCGAATCCGGAGATCTATTATGGGAGACGCGACTAAACGGGGATATTTCTGGTGCTCCGGTCACCTTCGAAGTTAACGGTCAGCAATATTTGGCAGTCGGCGCAGGTGGTCGAATCGGAATGACTACCTCGTATGCTCGTTTTACCGATACAACGATTCCGCAGGGAAGCGGCGTGATGTGGGTTTTCGCGCTTCCGAAAGAGGACACCGAATGGCGACATCCGTTTCAGTTGGGAAAACTGTAGTACTGCACTCCGTTACCGCAGAATCAAAACGGGAGGCGCGTTCGGTTGACCTTCCAGATTATGACCGTGAGCGTTTCGATGACGTGGGCTTTTTAACGGCAATGAATCTGTGCTTAATGGGGAATTATGCGCAGACGGGTCATTTTGGAGGACCGCTCGCGTATACGCCGTATAACGTCGCCTGTCACCTGGCGGGTCCTGAGTTGGGCGGGCTCCGGTATGACTTACGAGAGCCGAAGTTTCCTTATGCTGACAAGTTCATGCTTGCAGGTGGGCATTGTATTCCGACGTGTTACTCGCTCTGGATGATTCTCTATGAGGCGTTGCGCCGACAGCATCTTGTGACTGGCGATGAGCGGTTTTCCTGCGACCCTGATGTGGCGATCCTTCCGATCGATGCGCTCGGATTTCGACGCGGCGCGGGCGCATTGGAAAGTCTTCTTGAATCAAACGGGCTTACGGATCATGTTCTATTCGCGGATGCGAAGGGGCGAGGGATTCGCTCGCTGTCAGGTCATGCTGAATCAATTGATGTGACGAATGACGTGAATGGTGGGCCGTCCGGCATCGGTGTGGCCACCGCCGCTGGGAAAGCGGTGTTCTGGGATTACGTCGGTGCGTCCTCTGACCTGAAGGTCATGGCTTTAGAAGGAGAATTTGCGCTGACGGAAGGCCATGCGCAGGAACTGAAAAACATTGCGCTGGCGCAACAAGTTGGGAAGCGGCTGCGCGTGTTGCTGTCCGAGAATAATGCGGGCATTGATGACTCGCTTGTTGGCGGCGTCATTAAACCGAAATATACCGATTACGACATAGCACAGCAATGGGTGTCGTGGGGGTGGAATGTTTTTGCAGTTGACGATGGGAATGACTTCGATCAGGTGATTGCGGCATTTAAGGCAATGGAGGAGTGGCCGGAGGATGACCGAAGGCCGATGCTGCTTGTTGGACCGACAACAAAAGGCTGGTGGCCGGATGTTCGGGATGGCAAAGTCAGTGGTCACAACCAGTTGATCAGTTATCCCTCGCATCCGTATGCGTTCAAGATGAACGGAGAATACTTTGTAGCATTGGCAGAAACCTTTGAACGGAAATATGGGGTGACGTTTGTGGGGATTCGTGATGGCGTTCCGACTTCTGATGCGGACCGATTAGTACAGTTCAAAACCAATGTTGACATTGTGATGTCGGTGCTGGAGCAGCGTGAGGGACTAGGTGCGTGGATCGCTGAACGGGTACTCGATATCGCTGACTCGGTAGATCGGTCTCCTGTCCTGAGAATTGATCCAACGACGAACCCATTTCTGGATGACCGTCTCAAGGTTCAAAATCTTCCAGAAGACAGCCAAGACGTGGTCGTTACAAATGCACATACGGGTGACCAAGTAGAACGACGAATATCGTTGTTTCTTGAATCTGGTCTCAAAAAAGGTCCTCGGCGCGCTATTAGTGAAATAGGGGCATGGCTAAATTACGTCACGAATGGTCGTTTCATGACAATGGCAGCGGATCTGTCTGGTTCGATCAATATTGAGAACGCAAATTTATTAGGGCATTACGACCCTGTTGATAACCCGTATGGGACTCGATTAAAGGCCGCCATCCAGGAAGCTGGAAATGCGTCAACGATGATCGGGTTAGTGAGCCAAAATGTGTCGGTCGACCCGAAGCAATATGCTGGCGTGTGGGGGATTTCGGGTACGTATGGCGCGTTTACGCCGCTGATGTACACGCCAGCCCGTGTGTTTTCCCAAATGAATCAGGATAGCCCGTTTGAACTCGGCGTGTTGCATATTCTGGCGGGGCATTCAGGGCCAGAGACCGCGGCCGACGCGAGGACACATTTCGGAATTTTTGCCCCACAAACGTGGACTCTACTTCCGCGTGGACAAGTCATTAATCTTTATTTTTGGGACTATAACGATGTTGCGCCTGGCTATTTCGCCGCGGTACAAAAGGCGCTGGAAATTAAAGAAATTGGCATCATCGTGATTCACGTCGCTCGACCGGATTTTAATGTCGCCGATCGAACGATGTTTGCTGATACTGATGTGAAGGCAGCGGCGAAAGGACTGTATTTGATTCGTGACTATGACAGTCAGTCTGCTCCGATGGGAACGGTCTTTGTGCAGGGGTCGAGTTCGACGATGAATCTTGTTAAGGCATTGCCTCGTCTCAAAGAAGCCGGGATCAACGTTCGAATCGTGTCTGTTATCAGCACGGAATTGTTCGCCTTTCAGCCCAAGGTCTACCGGGACCAGATTTTACCGGCGGAGTCTCGCTTTGACTGCATGGTTGTCAGCACAATGACGAAACGCGTGCCGCCAATTCCTAATTTGGGGCCATTGACAGAGGAATACTCGATGTACGCCGATTTTGATGATCGATGGAGAAGTGGTGGTCTGGAACCGGATGTCATCCGAGAGTCTCGATTGGACGAGGACTCTATCGTCGAGGGCATCATCCGTTTTGCAAAGGCACGTGAGGAGCGATTAGAACGTCAGCGAAGTGCTCTGAGTGCGCTTATGTAGATCTGCATGTGCATATAACCGTTTCTACAGTTACGAACCGCATCGTGTGCGTGGACGATCCGCGCTTGAGCAGGGGAGGTATTTATGAATCAGCCTAGGCGCTATCGCGTTGGCGCGGTTCACGCATTACTGAATGCGATTCCGACGACACAGGCAGCCTTTGACCGGGGTTGGCCAGAGGCTGACGTCGCGCACTTGCTCGATGGGTCTCTGTATCTCGATCGTAGCGAAGGGAATGTCGATGACGCTGAGCTCAGTTCTCGTATCGATCGCTTAATCCGGTATAGCGAGTCCACTGGAACGGAAGGCATTATTGTGACGGGTTCGTTTTTTGGCGAATTCGCAAAGCAAGCCCGAGCAAGTGTGAGTATTCCTGTTGCGACGTCGTTCGATGGGATTATTGAGAGTGCTTTGGAACTTGGTCAGCCGTTGCATGTGGTGGCGACCGCGCCCGACTCCGCGACTTTTTTGTCGGCGGAATTGCTGGCCGAGGCCGAACGGCGGGGTCAGGAAGTAAGCGTGTCCAGCGGGGCCATCGCCGGTGCGATGGATTCTTTGATTAGCGGGGATCCAGAACAACATGATCGCCTTGTTCTTGAGGCGGTCGGTGCAGTCGATGAAGAAACGGCGATCCTTTTTGCCCAATTCTCTATGGAGCGCATTTTGCCCGGCAGTGCTGCCATCCGTGTCTCGCCGGTGATTGGACCGGCTAGCGAAGGTGTGGCCCGTCTTCGGACTTTGATTGCTACTCGTTAAGTGTGACTGAGGAAGTCTGGCGTCAGCCTGGACTTGGAAAAGATTCAGTGGAAATAAGAATGCGACGGCCACATTCGTGACCGTCGCGTCTAGAAAAATCGTTTTACAGTGGGTGCCAGTTAGCCGACGTCCAGTCCTCCGCGTGAGGCGATAGTTCTCATTTGTGATGCCTGACTCGGATTGGCTGCGATCAGTTCGCGGACACGGCGGCCGATAAGAGCCTTGTCTGAATCAGACATTCTTGCTGCGGCCTCTGCTGCACTTTCGACGGCCGAAAAGCAGTCGGCCTCATACGTAATGGACCCGCATTCCGCGGTCAGGTTGGCAAGAATCGGTCCAGCCGATGAAGCTACTCTACCGGCACCGCCTCCACCTGTGCTTCCAAATCGTTCCGCTGCTTGTTGGAGTTCGGCTGCGGCACCCCGACGAATATTGGCACCTTCAGTTGCAGCTTGGAAACAGGTGAACTCAGGACGATCTGCCCACCGCAATGGTGCGCAGGCGTGAATCCCTGCATCCTTCGCCGCGGTCGAGACTTCTGTAATGATCGCTTCGTACTCTGCATCGCCTTCCCCGAAGCCAGAAAAGTTTCCGAGATCTCCGCTTGCAGCAAACAGACCATCAACGCCGGGAAGTTTGGCGATTTCTCGTGAGGCTTCAACGCCTTCAAGCGTTTCAATCATGAGAATAAGAACAACATTCTCATTCCATGTCTGACGGTAGCCACCCGGTACGTTGTTCCAGATTTCACTCATACCCTGCCCGCCGCCAGCACTGCGACGGCCAATCGGTGGAAAGTACGTCCAGTTGACAGCTTCTTGCGCCTCTTCCACAGAGTCAACGGTTGGAACGACGATAACGGCTGCCCCCATATCGGTTGCGTGCTGTATCTCGCGTTCGTCGGCGTACGCGACCCGCACACCTGGCGCAGCTGGTCCTGGGCAGGTTCTCCAGAAGCGAGCGACCTGTTCCCAGGTTGTCGCTTCGTGTTGCATCTCGACCCAGATGAAGTCATAGCCTGCCGCGGCCATCGCACAATAGGTCCTCG
>CAZWKO010000112.1:0-7620 GCA_964634925.1 uncultured Vicinamibacteraceae bacterium | reverse complement strand
GAGTTCGTGAACGAGAGATTGTTCCAAAAATCGAACCTCTGCTTTCGTTGGATGAACATTCACATCCACACGATCAGGCGGCATTTCCAAAAACAGATGAATTTCAGGGCTTCGTGGCTTAATACTCGCTTGGCTGTACGCCTCGATAACAGCATGAGCAATCGTCTTGTCTTTCACCGTTCGGCCATTCACGAAAACATGTTGCGCACCCCTTGTCGGGCCTTGCTCAGCTAACGCTGCCACACACCCAAACAGCCGGATTCCTGCCGCCTCCTTCTCAACACGAACCAAATCCGGTCGTTCACCATAGATCTGATAAAACCGTTCGGGAAAATTGGATACCGGCGGACAGTCAATCAGTGTTCGCCGGCCGCTGACCAATGTAACACCTACCCCGGGGTAGCCGAGGGCCATTTGCGTCATCGTCCGCGAAATATGTGTCGTTTCTGCACCATCAGACTTCAGAAATTTTCTTCGAGCCGGTACATTAAAAAACAGGTCTCGAACTTCAACCGTTGTACCCTCTGGCGACCCCGTTTCTGTAACAACCGCTTCGCCACCGCCATCAACCCGTACTTCCACACCATGGGGGGCTCCGGACGACCGTGTACGAAGTAAAAGATGTGACACAGAAGCAACGCTGGGCAATGCCTCGCCACGAAACCCGAGTGTCGAAATAGCGTTCAGATCCTCAAGACGGCCAACCTTACTTGTCGCATGTCTTTCAACCGCGAGCATCGCGTCTTCGGATGACATACCGATGCCATCGTCTTCAACACGAATAAGGCGTTTGCCTCCGAATTCGACGGTAACGTTAATTCGTCGACTGCCAGCATCTATTGAATTCTCAACAAGTTCTTTAACAACGGATGCCGGTCGTTCAACCACCTCACCCGCCGCAATTTGATTCGCTAAGCCTGGCGGAAGTCGATTAATCGAACCCATGATGTCGATGACTACTCTTGAGCAAGCACCGCTTGCGCCGCGGCAAGACGAGCCGTCGGAATGCGATAAGGAGAGGCACTGACGTAATCCAGTCCGGCCGTCTCAAAGAATCGAATCGATGCCGGGTCTCCACCATGTTCACCACAGACACCTAGTTTAAGCTTGGGCTTTACGCTGCGCCCCTTCTCGACAGCAATCCGTACTAAGGAGCCGACACCTTCGACATCAATCGATGCAAAAGGATCACGCGTTAAAATGCCACGAGCCTGATAATCAGGAAGAAACTTCGCAGAGTCATCTCTCGAAAACCCAAACGTCATTTGCGTCAGATCATTTGTACCAAATGAAAAGAAATCAGCTTGCTTAGCAATATCGTCAGCCGTCACAACACTCCGAGGCAATTCGATCATGGTTCCGACCAAGTAACGCACCTTAACGTTAGCGCTCCGCATGGTGTCTGCCGCCACACGATCAATGACAGTTTTTTGATCACGTAATTCACCGACATGACCAACAAGTGGAATCATAATCTCTGGAACGACCTTCACACCTTCCTTGGCAAGCATGCATGCGGCCTCCATAATGGCCCGAGCCTGCATTTCAGCTATCTCTGGGTAACTAATTGCCAAACGAACACCACGATGCCCCATCATGGGGTTGAATTCATGCAGTTGTTCCACACGGCGCAACAAAGTTCGCTTCCGACTGAGCCCACTACTTCGCCCTTGCGATTCCATGCGAGCGATATCGACCATTAGCTCTTCACGCTTCGGCAGGAATTCATGCAGGGGCGGATCGATCAGTCGGATGGTGACCGGCTCGCCACGCATCGCCTTAAAGATCCCATAAAAATCTTGGCGTTGTAGCGGCAACAGTTCACCCAACGCTTTACGTCTATCAACCTCATTCTCGGAAAGAATCATCCGCTGGACAATCGGAATACGATCCTCTCCGAAAAACATGTGCTCCGTTCTGCACAGTCCGATACCCCGCGCTCCAAAGGCCTGGGCCATTGCAGCCTGGTCCGGCAAGTCGGCATTGGCACGGATGCCGAGTCGTCTGATTTTGTCAGCCCAACCAAGCAACCTTGAAAACCGACCGTAGATATCGGACCGTTTTGCATGAAGCGTTCCTGCAATGACTTGAAGGATCTCACTCGGCGTGGTCTCAACTTTGCCAATCTTAACCTCGCCAGTCAGGCCATCAAAAGAGACATAATCCCCTTCTTCGAATGAATGCCCATTCACCGTCGCAACGCGCTCCGATTCGATGACGTGGAGAGCTCCGGCCCCCACTACCGATGGCTTGCCCATCTGTCGACCTACGACCGCAGCATGAGAGGTCATCCCACCGGTTGCGGTTAGTACGCCTTCGGACACATGCATGCCATGAATATCGTCAGGGACTGTTTCCTTTCGGACGAGTAAAACTTTCTTGCCTTCCCGTGTCCATTCGACCGCGTCATCAGCAGTAAAAACCACCTGCCCGCACGCTGCTCCCGGCGATGCAGGCAACCCACGTGTAGCGGTCGGCAATTTTGCCCAGACTTTAGGATCAAAGACTGGAGACAAGAGTTGTGAAAGCGCGTCGGGATCTACCATGCGAACTGCCTCGTTCTGCGTTACCAGTTTTTCTGAGACTAAATCCGTCGCGATCACAACAGCTGCGTGGCCTGTACGCTTACCGTTTCTCGTCTGCAACATGTACAAACGTTCTTCTTCAACCGTAAACTCAAAATCCTGCACGTCTTTATAGTGACGTTCGAGCCGAGTTGTAATGTTACGTAACTCCGCATATACCTTCGGCATAACTCGTTTCAGCTCTCCGATCGGTTGTGGCGTACGAATTCCAGCTACGACATCTTCCCCTTGCGCATTAATCAAGAACTCACCGTAAAATTCTTTTTTTCCAGTCGCTGGATTTCTCGTAAACCCAACGCCCGTTCCAGATTTATTCCCAGTGTTGCCGAATACCATTGTCTGGACATTCACCGCTGTACCGATCGAATCAGGAATGTGGTAAATACGGCGGTACTCAATGGCCCGAGGGTTCTGCCATGACTGAAATACAGCGTCACGGGCCATACGAAGTTGTCGCCGCGGGTCCTCCGGGAACGCACGACCAGTCGAACCTTTAATTACACCTTTAAAGCACGCGACCGTTTCACGGAGGGCGTTCTCGTCGAGCTCTGTATCAAGTGTCGCCCCGTGCGCCAACTTTATACGGGCAAACTCATCTTCAAACAATTCTCTCGGCACGTCGAGCACAACACTTCCAAACATCTGAACAAATCGACGATAGCTGTCGAATGCAAATCGTCCATTCGCAGTTCGATCTTTCAACCCTTCAACAGCCTTGTCGTTCAAACCCAGGTTCAAAATCGTATCCATCATTCCCGGCATAGAAAACTTCGACCCAGAGCGAACCGATACCAGCAATGGGTGGTTTCTTGCGCCGAGTTTCGCTCCCGTAAGCTTTTCAAGGCGCTGCAGATGATTTTCGATCTCGTCTTCGATCACACGCGGAACTTTCCTTCGCTGTTCGTAGTACGTCGTACAGGCCGCCGTCGAAATGGTAAAACCCCACGGAACCGGTAACCCCGCATTAGTCATCTCAGCCAGATTCGCGCCTTTACCTCCAAGCAAATCGCGCATTCCTCGGTCACCTTCGGCTTTACGATCGCCAAAAAAATAAACAAATTTTTTATGAGACGCCCGTGCGCTTGCCGGACGCTTTGTTTTCTTTCCTGAGATCTTCGCCTCACGCCTCTTGTTAACTTTTTTAATCGGTTTTTTGGCCATCGGATAATCTAGGACTCCTGTACTAACTCAGAGACGTCAGCAAGCTGAACTATGAGTTGCTCTACGCGTTTCACAAGGCGGAGTCGTGCTCGCCGCAACACAGCATCGTCCGCCATAACAAAAACATCCGTAAAAAACTGATCGACTGCGGGACCTAATTTCGCTGCGTCTGCGAATGCTTCTCTATAGCCTTCACCTGATGAGACCGCCGTTTCTATAACAGCCTGCCGAGTACTCAATTCTCCCAACAATGATTGCTCTGCAGGTTCCGTAAGCAACGTAGTGAGTTTCGGGTCTAAACGATCAGCTTCATCTAATTCAGCGACTGACAATTCACGGGCAATATTCTTCACACGTTTAAATAACGTTGCTAATCGTTGAAAGTCCGGGGTGTCAGTAAACTCAGGTAAGACTTGAAGTTTCCGTAATGCATCCAATGGGCGCAGTTCGTCAATGTGACCATGCGTCACGGCACGGACGTTGCGAACGTCAAAGCCTCGTTCTTCCAATAAATACCGCACACGCTCAAGAAAAAATACGGATTCGCGTCCCTGCCCGTCGTCACGCAACTCTCCGTGTACTGTACGTGCCAACCGTCTTATATGACCGATAGATATACGTCTGTCAAGACCAACCAAGACTGGCAGATCGGTTAACACCCGGAGCATCCCCTGCGCCTGTCGCCGAATACCAAGTGGGTCTCTCGATCCTGTGGGTTTCTCACCCACACCAAATAAGCCGACAACCGTGTCGATTTTGTCTGCAATAGACAACGCTGCCCACGTAACGTTCGCCAGGCCAAGATCATCTCGAATCGGCGGCGCGTCAGGCTGAATACCGACAGGTAAATAATGGTAATAAATAGCCTTCCAAATTTCTTCAGGTTCACCCTGTTCGCGGGCATAAATTCCGCCCATGACGCCTTGAAGTTCAGGGAACTCACCAACCATGTCGGTCGCGAGGTCTGTTTTTGAAATTAAAGCCGCTCGCTGTACATGTTCAACCGCATCCGATTGGCCGAGAACATCACCAGCAATCTTCGAAGCTAGCTCAGCAATGCGTTTAGATTTTTCGCGATAGCTTCCAAGTTTCTTGTGAAACAGTAGTGTGTCTAATCGATCAAGACGCCCATCAAGTCGATGCGCCCGATCACCCTCCCAAAAAAATCTTGCATCACGAAGGCGTGCCACGAGCACGCGCTCAGAGTTGCGAGCTATTCGAGCAACATTGTCACGTGGTGTATTGGTTACGGCGAGAAAGTTGGCTTTAAGCTTTCCTTCCCGATCAATTAAGGGAAAATAATGCTGGTGGTGAATCATCGTCGTAGACAGAACCTCATCAGGCAACGACAAAAACTCTTCCGGAAAGCTACCTGTTACCACAGCCGGGTATTCCACAAGGTCCGGCACTTCATCGAGCAGCGCACTGCCTCGACCAAGCGTCGCAACATTTCCGCTTACTTTATCCGCACACTTCTTAAGCTTGCTCGCAATACGATCTCGACGCTCCTCTCGATCAATTAGAACGTAGGCATCGGCCAATGCCTTTTTATAGCTTTCAAATGAATCCACAGAGAGCGCTGCACCTGGCTCGCCCGTTCGACAAAAAAACCGATGCCCGTAGGTGACATTACCACTACGCACGGGTTTCACATCGACTGAGTCAGCACCCTGCGTACGGTTGATCTCAAAAGGCACAACTCGCCCAGAAAAAAGAAAGAGCACCCAGCGAATCGGACGTCCAAATACAAATTCGCCATGGCCGTCGTCCAATACTGCATCCCAATGCATCTGCTTGGGAAAATTGACATTTCGGAGGGTGTAGGCGAGCACATCCGGAAGAACCTCTATTGTGTCTTTTCCACTCTGCCGTCTGTTATACGCAAGATAGTCCCCTTTTCCAGTTTCCACGCGGTCAAGAGCATCTACCTGCACACCATATTTACGTGCAAAGCCAAGAGCCGCTGGGCGGGGCGACCCAGCCTCGTCAAACGATGCACTAACAGGCGGACCTGTGATCATTTCTTCGAGATCAGCCTGCCGGTTATACATTCGTGCTATCGACACGCCGAAACGACGGGGTGTATTAAAGGCATTAATTGGTGCCTCAAAGGCGATCCGCGCCTGAGAAAGGCGAGACTCCAAAGCGGCGACGAAATTGTCAGTTACAGCTGGCAACCAGCTCGCCGGCATCTCCTCACAACCAATCTCAATGAGAAACTCCGAGCAGTTTTCGGTCACTATTTGCTTACCTTTTTGTTCTTGTTTGATTCATCGCCACCGGCCTGATCGAAACCAACGTGCCCATGTGCAATCGCAACAGCAAGCTTTCTTACGCGCAATATGTATGCAGCACGTTCCGTAACTCCAATGCTGCCACTCGCGTCAAGAATGTTGAATACGTGCGAACACTTCAAGCAGTAATCGAGCGCAGGGAGCACTAAATCAGACGCGAGTAGTCGCTCAGCAAAACTGTAATAACTGTCAAACAACGCTCTATGCTGAGAAGAGAATTCGGCGCTTGGTATATCGACCTGCCCAAACACATATGTTGATTGCTCAACCTCCTCTCGAAGTCGCACGTCGCCATACCGAACACCTGCCCCCCACTCCAAGTCATAAACATTCTCAACACCTTGAAGGTGCATCGCGATCCGCTCCAGACCGTAGGTCAATTCCACCGAAATCGGTGCTAAATCGAGTCCTCCAGCCTGCTGGAAATATGTGAACTGGGTGATTTCCAATCCGTCGAGCAATACTTGCCAGCCAATTCCCCAAGCGCCGAGGGTCGGAGACTCCCAATTATCCTCCTCAAAACGAACATCATGCCGAAAGGGACCAATCCCACAGGCTTTGAGACTCTGCAGATAGAGCGCTTGGACGTTGTCAGGAGATGGTTTCAAGATAACTTGAAATTGGTGATGCTTGAAAAGTCTGTTTGGGTTCTCTCCGAAACGCCCGTCGGCTGGACGACGAGACGGCTGCACATACGCAACATTCCAATGTTTGGGACCAAGTACCCGTAAAAACGTCTCGGGATGCATGGTTCCCGCACCAACCTCAATGTCTAACGGCTGCTGCAGCAAACAGCCTTGAGCTGACCAGA
Organism: uncultured Vicinamibacteraceae bacterium; assembly: GCA_964634925.1. Classification (GTDB taxonomy): domain Bacteria; phylum Acidobacteriota; class Vicinamibacteria; order Vicinamibacterales; family UBA8438; genus DTWD01. The sequence goes on along the minus strand of CAZWKO010000112.1, from coordinate 769 downwards.
ATTTGGACAACGAGAGAATAAGATCTTGAAAAGTCATAGCTGTCGTTTTAGCGGACCCTATTGTCTGTAAGTTCACGTACTACTCTCGCTGACTTTAACTCCTTGTCGAGATGTGCCTTGATAAGCAGTCGATGAACCGAAGCCAACTGTCTCACTCCCTCAGTAGATAGCACAACGTCACCGAGTTGTCCCGGCGTTAGTGTTTTAGCCGTCTGCAAAAATCCAAGCGCCTCAGTCGAAAGACCAACACCTTGCTCAGACGATTTGCAGCCCGCGCACTCTAATGTGCCTGCTGCTGGAACCATCTGCGTACCACCCGTCAGAGTCACTCCGCACCGAGAACAAGTTGTCGTCGCCGGGTACACCCCTTGCAATCGAAGTAACCAATACTCAAAATAACGAGCCAGTCGCTCAATCGGCACACCATCTATCGTCGCTTGCATCACTGATGATCCAAGACGAAACAATGCGTCTGCCGGATCAGCTTCTAGAGTCCATTCGTCAATTAGCTCCGCAAAATAACTAACATGCGCGAGGGCCTCCTCCGTTGGCCTCTTCAAGGGCGAACACGTTGGTTCAACGTACTGCAGTCTGACCAAGTCCCGCCGTTCACGCTCAAAATAAGCGACCCGACCACAAGTAAACGGTTCCAATCCTCCTGCAAACCTCGATTTCGGACGACGAGCGCCATTCGCGACACCTCGCCGCTTACCGCGATCGGCAGTCAAAAATACGACAATCCGATCCGCTTCCCCAAGCTTGTAAGTGC
>CAZWKO010000111.1:0-7771 GCA_964634925.1 uncultured Vicinamibacteraceae bacterium | reverse complement strand
CGACAACATTGAGCCGACCTCACGCACCGCCCTGGCTCTGTCTCGAATTGTTTTGCCGTGCACTTTCCCTTTCATTTTTGAAGCTTCAGTCCCTGGTCGGTCCGAATACGGGAATACGTGAAGGTACGTAAGTGGACTCTGGGTAAGAAATCGAATGTTCTCAGTAGCGTAAACATCGGTCTCACCAGGAAACCCAACGACCACATCACTCCCAATGGCTGCATCGGGTGCATTCTTACGAATACGGCTTACGACTTGTTCATAGTCACGACAGGTATACGGCCGACGCATTCGCCGTAACACCATGTCGCTGGCGTGCTGCAGTGGAAGATGGAAATGCGATGCGAAGCGCCGACTCGTCGTGACTAAATCAATAATCTCCGGCGTGCAATCCATCGGCTCCAGTGAACTCATCCTGACAACAACATCCGACTCGTGCTGATCCAATACCCGCAACAATTCAAAAAGAGAGCTCTTCGGACTCAAATCTCGACCGTAGGACCCTAAATGAACACCGGTTAGTTGCAGTTCACGATATCCAGCCTCCCTCGCATCCTCAACTTCCGCAAGAACGCGGTGCAGTGGGACACTACGTCCTCTTCCACGAGTCGATGGAATGATGCAGTATGCGCACGACTCATCACAGCCTGTCTGTACTCGAAGCGTGTATGCCGTTCGACCTACTTCACCTGGCTCAATCATCGCCCCACACGCACCATCGCCTTCGCCAAAACGAACAGCCGTCGTCGGCAAGGCAGGATCGATCTCTTTTAGTAAATCTTGAATCAACGTGTCCTTATTTTCATTCGATACCACCGCTATCACGCCGGGTAATGCCGTCACTGCTGCAACATCACGTGATGCATAACAGCCTGTTGCAATAATTTTCGCAGCTGGATTGACACGCGCAACCCGACGAATCGTCTGACGCGTGCCTTGGTCAGCACTCGCCGTTACGGAACAACTATTGACAACGACCAGGTCAGCATCCTCAGTGGAGCTCGGATGCCCCCCTACCGCGCGTATCTGACGTTCAAGTGCAAATGAATCTGCTTGATTCACACGGCACCCAAACGTAACCACTGCGTATTTCATTGGTGATGAGTATACGTGGTCATCAGAAAGATGAACGCCTGACTAAAAATGCGACAGAACTTCGAACACGACCCCGAGCGCACCCGTGTCCCACCGATTGTTACGAAGCACCTCTTAGTTTAAATTTCAACGGACATATTTCAACAGCGCACCACCGTACGCAACCACCGCACCATAGATCGTTCCATTTGCACTGACAGCAACTCCTTCAGGATTAGACCCATCGATAAAAAAATCGAGGGACCTGTTCCGAAGATTTCCGATGCGGATTCCGTACTCCCACCCTGGATGTTGTCCATTACGAGACGATGCTGAGTCCGCCACATAAACCGTATCGTCATCTGCGATATACAGCCCACTCGGTCGGCTATATTGATAAAACGATTCAATAAACATTCCGTTCGTATCGAATACTTGTAGCCGATCATTGCCACGGTCGGCAACGACTATACGTCCGCTTGAATCAAGGTCGATGGCATGCGGTGTACGAAATTGACCAGGTTCTCTACCGTGGGACCCCCATTCCATTAGATACGTACCATCTGATGAAAATTTGACGACGCGAGCGGTAGTATGGACGCCAGCGCCAGACAGTTGTCCTCCATGGCCGTCAGCAACATAAATTGTCCCGTTCGGAGCAACAACCACATCGCACGGCTGGTCCAGCGTCTCGCGACCAGCTACTCCAACACCGGGAGTTCCCAATGTCATCAGAAGATCTCCCTCGACACTAAACTTCAGCACCACATGACCCTTCTCATCTCGCTGGGGATCTTCACCATCCGGACCTTGTGCGTCGGTCACCCACACATTGCCATCAGGGTCAACATGCAACCCATGTGGTTGAATCATCAACCCTCCGCCAAAACTTGTAACCAAATGACCGTTTGCATCGAACTTAAGAATAGGGTCAAGGTCGACACCAGCGCATGAATTACCCCCACATCGCTCAGCTACCCAGATATGCTGACCATCTCGATCCATATCCACGCCACCCGTTGAGCCCCACGTACGGCCGGTCGGAAGCGTTGCCCAGTCGTCGATGGTACGATACGGGTTTGGTGCGTCATTCTGAGGTGCGATGGTCGGCTGCTCATTCCCCGCGACAACAGTCAAGGAAAGCGCGGCAAGTGCCAGACACGTCAACAGAACATTACGAGGTGAGTGCAAAATGGCCATGGCGGAACCGTATCACTCCCGACCCGGAAACCTCCAGCCAGTGGTGATCGGGGCTCCCTCTACCAAACCATTGATACGCTTAGGACATCATTCTTTTTAATAGGTCACCGCACACGTCATGTCGGCTTTAAAATCGGCAACTCGCGTAACACCTCCAACACTCGGACAAGCTGCGATCCCATTAGGGCTTCTCATTCTCCTGTTGGGCAGTTCCGTCTTTCTGTTCGGGGATACTTCGTCATCCGGACCCAACCAAATTGCGATGTTACTTGGCACAGTAGTCGCGGCATTAATCGGACTCAGGAATGGCCATACCTGGTCCGATCTTGAAGCGGCCATGGGGCGCGGCATCTCTACAGCCACCGGACCACTACTGATTCTGCTCATGGTCGGATCTGTGATCGGTGTTTGGATACTCGCGGGCGTCGTTCCGACCATGATCTACTACGGCCTGTCACTGCTCAGTCCCTCAATCTATTACGCTGCTGCGTGTGCGATCTGCGCCGTGGTTGCGTTAGCGACAGGGAGTTCCTGGACAACGGCCGGCACGGTCGGACTTGCCCTTATTGGCATTGCCACCACGTACGACCTTCATTTAGGAATCGCGGCTGGTGCAATCATTTCTGGAGCCTACTTCGGTGACAAGATGTCACCACTCTCAGATACAACAAACCTGGCACCAGCAGTTGCTGGCACAGACTTGTTTACACATATACGTCATATGGCCTGGACGACGGCTCCCAGCTTCGTCATAGCTCTACTGTTCTTCATTGCTGCTGGAATCATCACGCCATCTCCAACCGAAGCAAATGGACTGACCGCGGTCATGTCAGCGCTCGAGTCCAATTTCTCAATCGGGCCACACCTGTTGTTTCCAGTGGTCGTCGTCCTCGTTTTGGTCATCCGTCGCATGCCCGCGTTGCCTGCCCTGTTAATTGGCGCGCTCGTCGGCGCGATTTTCGCCGTTGTGTTTCAGCCGGATGCGGTGCTGCAATACATTGGCGACACCACACTGCCTCGTCCAATTGCACTGGTTCAAGGGGCCTGGCAGGCTCTATTTGCCGGGTATCACATTGAGTCGGGCAACATCGTTGTCGACGACCTTCTTTCCCGTGGGGGTATGGCAAGCATGCTCACAACCATTTGGCTCATCATTACGGCACTGATCTTTGGAGCCGTCATGGAAGCCACTGACCTACTGGATACACTCGCGGCGCGCATCCTGCGATTCGTCCGAAGTACCGGTAGTTTGATTGCCGCGACACTCGCGACGTCTTTCGGAGTTAACGTGCTCGCTTCCGATCAATACATTGCCATCGTACTTCCCGGGCGGATGTTTCGCAGTGAGTACGAACGGCGCGCTTTGGACCCAAAGAATCTTTCTCGAACACTTGAAGACAGTGGCACCTTAACATCCGTACTCGTGCCATGGAATACCTGCGGCGCGTTCATGGCACAAACACTTGGTGTCTCAACATTGACCTATGCGCCATTTGCTATCTTCAATCTCATCAACCCATTTATCGCCGCGCTCTATGGCTTTCTGCAAATAAGTATTGCGCCGCTACCAGCAGCTAAAGACCAACTCCTCGACGACAAGATCGTTGAATCAAGGACGAAGGGCACGTAGAACGCCGTAGTTGTACTCGTCCACGACATAACGGCTACGGCGCCGCAGCCGTTTCACCTTGAAGTATCTGGTCAAGCGCCAACACACGTCGAACCGCATTATTGACCGCACGACCGGTGAACGATGCACCAGCAACCGGTCTAATACCGCGACGAATAACCATTTCATCGTGGAGAACCTGCCCGTCGTATTGACGAAGGAAGTCTTGCGGTGCCATATACTGCGCCGGCTCAAAAAATACCGTCACATCCACTCGAATAACCCGTCCTGCCGAATCAAGCGAGACAAGAAGACTCTGCCGTTCCGTCTTCGCAGTATGCGTGTCGATGTACGCCCGCCCCACAACGACTCCATCCTTCCGCGCGATATACCGTGGATAAATTTTTCCTTGCATCCCGACACGCGCAAGTGCAGCAACAGCACCCATTTGTTCGGTGGTAAGAATCACGCGATCACGGGTAACCGTTGCATCCGGGTAGACGGCTGCGAGTGCCTCCTGCCGGGAAATGACTCCCTCCTGTGCCGTGAGGACCCCCATACCGGTAAGCCCTAGCAGGGTCGCCAAACACGCCACGCCTTTAGACCGAAACGTCACCCGAGAAGAATAGCGCTATCTCGAGACACGACACGAACAAATCGAGAAGAAATTCATCGTCTATCGCTCATTGCAACGCATTTCAAACCATCACCGAACAATCTAGGCCATGCAATACGATTCACAATCAGGGTCTTCGTACCATTGCGCTCTGATGAAACGGGGTGTACGCTGCAAGCCTCTGGAGGTTCCGCAATGAGACGGACGTGCCTCATTTTTGCCACATTGCTAGTTGTCCCACACGGCACGATAGCCCAGCAAGCGGAAACGCCTCGCACAGATTGGGGCACGCCAGACTTCAGTGGCTATTGGGAGTACAACACCGCGACACCACTTCAACGTCCCGCCGATGTGGCCGATAAACCTGTGTTGACTCCGGCTGAAGAAGAGGCCTATATGGTTGGGCTGTATGAAGCTATCCGCCACGAGAGAGACCTGCAACTCAACGCAGATTGGTGGCAACCGGGAACACTCACCAATGGCCGGACCTCCCTCATCGTTGATCCGCCGCACGGTCGCCTTCCACAGCGAACGGCGGCGGCCGACCATCGGGCGCAAACGATTGGACTGCGATCACGACTTCGTCCAGCGGATGGACCGGAAGATCGCGAGCGCTATGAACGATGCATCATGGGGCGAACGGTGCCACTCCTCTCGCAACCCCCGGGAAAACTTGCTCAAATCTTCCAGACGCCAAACTATCTTGCCATTCTTCATGAGCAGAATTCTGATTTGCGAATTATTCCGATTGCCTCAACGAGCCGTCGCGAGCACATCCCCGCAAACATCAGACATTGGCAAGGCGACTCGCGCGCGCACTGGGAAGGTGACACTCTCGTCATCGAGGTCACCAACTTTAACGGTGCCTGGACGCTTGCCGGTGAAAGTCAAAACGTGCGGTATATCGAACGCTTCTCAATCGGGACCATGAATACGATTGATTACGAATTTACCGCGTATGACCCGGAATCGTTTGCCAGTTCCTGGATGGTCACGTTTCCGATTGCACGGTCAAGCGGTCCTCTCTTTGAAAACGCCTGCCACGAGGGCAACCACAGCATGCCGCTCATCCTGAATGGTGCACGTGCACAGGAACGTGCCGGACAACCAAAGACTCCATAAAGTCCGCAGGTTACTCGCTTAAAAACCGTGCCGAGAATGCCTCGGTCACCATTCGATCGATCACTTCTGTCGCTGGATTGACATCCGCAAAATACGCAGCGATGCCTCTCGCTTCCGACCACCTCACCGCATCTTGCGCATCCATCACATACAACGCCGTCGACAGCATATCGGCGACAAGCGCATCGTGATGCCAAACGGTCACCGAGCCACGACGACTCACCGTTTGACCAGTCCGGGGATCAATGACGTGTCCAAGACGCACATCATTGTCCATCACAATGTCACGCTCTGAACCACCCGTCGTCGCAACGGAACCTTCATCAAGCTCTAATTCAAGGATCGAAACATCACGAACTTCAGGATGCGCGACGGCAATTGACCACCCACCATCACCTGATCTTGATGACACCGCAACCTGGCCTCCGAAATCGACAAGCCACGAACCCGGCGCATTCCGCACCGCATGTCGAACTCGGTCCAATGCCGCACCCTTTCCGAACCCACCCGCATCAATTGCCGCATCAACTGCGCGAGAGAGTGCGCAATTCTCTGAGTCAAGACTAAAGTGGTGAAATCCTGACCGAGCCCTCGCCACAGCGAGTTCGTCTGCACTGGGCTGACGTCCATCTCCCCGCAGCGACCACACGTCGATAAGCGCTCCAATGGCCGGATCAAAAGCGCCGTCTGTTTCCTTATACCAATAGTCCACTTGGTCCAACACCGAACAAACCGATCGCGGTACGTTCAACCATGTCCCAACCGGCTGCCGATTAAACCGACTCAGCGGACTGTCTTCTCGCCAGGTACTAAGGTCCGCCTCGGTCTCTTCAATTAAGCGCACCATCTGGTCAAGCCGCTCAACACCTGAAGGTCGATCTGGCGCCTCGACAACAAGGGTTGCTAACGTGCCCATCAAAAAAACAGTTCGTTCAATTCTGACCGGAGCAACCGTCTGTTGGCATGCGACCGCGGAAAGACACAGCAACATGCCCGCAGCATAAACTTTCATAACGATAAACGTGCCGACCCAGGAAGAGCCGTGTCAGGCGTTCCCGTTGGCAAGCGACTAATGCGATAGCCAATAACTAGGTGAATGCCGTACCCGAACACGAAGAGGGCACTTGTCACGATGTGGAGCCACACAAATCCAGTAATCAACGTAGGTGTTGTCATCACTTGAATCAAATAGCCAGATACCGCCATAACAGAAAAACTAACAAGTGATGTCCATCCCGTTCGGCGGTTGGCAGGATTTGACGACAAAATTTTTCGAATCGAGTGCGACCTGAACAACATGCCAAAAAAGGCGACAAAAAAAGGTGCCGCTACAAGGTGCAACGATAATGTAGTCGACTGCCATGGGTGGTTAATGATCGCGAATGCATCATCGGTGGTCATCATGTACTTCATGTAGAAGTACGCAAATCCAGTTACTGCAACAACCACATGAAACATGTTGAATCCCCACCGCTCCCACCGAGTCATGGCACAGTCTCTCCTATCCCGATAAGAAGTACTTGGTCGAGTGCCATCACGCGACGCACCGCCAGCGTTACCGTATTTGCAGTAATCGTTGCTCCGGCAATGGGGCGAATCACACGTTGAATCGCAAGGTCTCGATCAAGGGGCCTATCATAGAACTGAGCCATCCATGATGGCCCCGCAATGTAGTCCGGCGGTTCAAGAAATACCGTGACGTCGATTCTTCGAACGCGACCATCAGCATTCAGGGAAACAACAAGACTTTCTTTTTTTGTTCGAACCTGGTGGGTATCAACGTAGGCTCGACCAATCACTTCGCCGTTTTGAGTGGCGATATACCGAGCATAGAGTTTCGAATCCACGTCGGCATGGGACAACTCTTCGATATGGTCGACTTGCGCATCCGTTAAAAAGATGCGTTCGGAGGTAATGACAGCGCCGGGAAACGCCGAGGCTAACGCCTCTTCCCGTGAAACAAGGCCGAACTGAGCATGCACAACATTGCTTGCGAGAAAGCACAAAGCGATTATGAATAGCAACCGCCCTGCACCTCTCACAAACAAATAGTCTGGCATTTACCTCTTCTTAGAAACCGTACCCAAGGGCCACATTGAACTGATCAAGTCCAGATTTCGCATCATTCGTGTTCTTCATATAGTCAACCT
>CAZWKO010000110.1:724-7904 GCA_964634925.1 uncultured Vicinamibacteraceae bacterium | reverse complement strand
GGTATTCTTTTTTGTTTGCGTTTGAGAGAGTAACTGCCGTTTGTTAGGTATTCAGTTGTGGATTTTTTCTCGTAGGTGAGCGCGAAGACGTGAGCCACGAGACGCCGGGTGCCCGGCAGATGTTCGGGGCTCGGTGGTTGTTCTTTGAAAAGTTTCCCGGTGGTCATAGGAGAGGGGAAACACCCGTTCCCATTCCGAACACGGCAGTTAAGCCCTCTACCGCCGATGGTACTGCGAGGGTTGCTTCGTGGGAGAGTAGGTCGCTGCCGGGATTTTTTTGCCCAGCACATGTTACGTGTGCTGGGCTTTTTCGTTTTTTGTTAAAGAGTGAAATTTAATTTTAGCTCATATCAACAAGACTCCTAAGTCTGTTGCTTATTGAGTGCGTTGGCATAGAAAATCTTTCCCATAGTAGAGACCTAATTCCTTAAGTCATACCGATATGGACGTCGACAACTCACGAACAGACGATCGCGGAATTCCTCTTGAATTTGCCAGCGAGCGAAAGATTCGCTTTCGAAACAAGCTGTATTACCGTTTTAATCATTGGCCTATCTGGATTTGGGTCTTTTTTATTACGCCTGGCCCGTTGACTTTTGATCTTTTTGATAACGGGTTTGATGTGCGCATGGCAATGTGGTTGGGTGTTGTGCTCATTGGCACGGGGATCGCAGGTTTTCTCGGAAAACTTCCAGGGTGTGAACCCCGGCCCTATATCATTCGGTTCACTGAAGACCGCCCAAATCCTTTGTATCGTCGCGTGTGTTACACCTTTGCGTGGAGTGCGGTTTTGACTTTTGGGTTGCTGAACCTTGCGGGCCTTGTTGTCGCAGTCATTAGTGGAGAGTGGATGCTTCGACAGTTTTATGATGCAGCCTATTTTCCGATAGCTGTGGTTATTTGGATTCTTGGATTGATTGGCTGGTTGCCACGTGTACGGGCATCTACCAAAGGAGAAGGCCACGAGCGACGATTCTTTTATGGGTCTGTCTGGGCAATGTGCCTAGCGCAACCGGCGCTGTGGTTTTTGTGGGCAGTGGTTCCCGAAGGACGTTTTGGCGATATTTTGAAACTCACCATGTTCGTCGCGATACTCATGTTTGTTGCCTGGTTATCCTATCGGGGTGTCCTTCCTCGCACGAAGCCCATCGTTCCGGGTGAACTCGCGGTAAGCGACTGATAACTACGGTTTCAGTAGAACTTTTAGCGATCTTCTTGCGAGGGCAAATGCTTCTTTAAATGCTTCTATCTGATAGGAGCCTGCTAGTAAAGGCTCTGTTTTTACATGACGGTTCACGAGCATTTCGATGCCTCGTTCGAACGGACCGCAGCGTGAACCAATCAGCGTGAGTTCGTCGACGACCGCTGGCCAAAGTTCGACAGGTGTAGCCCCGTGAAACGTTGATTTCATAACGACTGTACCGCGGGGACGAGCAAGGCTGATAGCACATTGCAAGCCATCGGGATGACCAGTTGCGTCGACCGTGAGGTCGAATGATTTCGGCGCCACGGCGTCCTTGCCCAAAGCCGTGCTCAATCCAAAAGATTCTGCGAGTTTCAGTTTGTCTGGATGATGTCCGACCTGGGTGACAGTAGCGCCCGTTGATTGGAGCACTTGGCCAATGAGCAGACCGAGCCGACCGTCGCCTATGACCGCAGCGTGGATGTGTCTGCTGATGTCCACTTGCGTCAGAATTTCACATGCTGCCGCGGTTGGTTCTACAAATACTGCAGCTTGGTCCGAAAGTGAGTCTGGGAGTGCGTGAAGATTGATGCCCGGTAGTGATATATGTGTTGCAAACGCACCGTCACGATTAATTATGCCCAAGACCGAACGGGTTGGACAGTGTTCGCGAACTCCTTTAATGCACCAGTCGCAGACACCGCAACTGGCATTGATTTCCCCGACAACGCGCTTACCAATCCAATGCCGGTCTCTGTTAGGTGCATCTTCAACAACACCAACAAATTCGTGTCCGGGTATACCGGTATAGTCTGCGTATCCGCGGATCAGCTCGAGATCAGTTCCGCAGATACCTGCGCACGTTACGCGGATACGGCATTCGTCATTCCGTTCTCCGAAAGGCACGTGGCGCAGTACTGACTGTCGCCGACTACGGTTTTCCTGATCAGATTCAATAACGAGTGCGCGCATATGGCGATCGTAGCAGTCCGAATTCCCATAAGCTTGCATCCAAGAGATCAAGGTTGCTGTTGTGAGATGTTTTGACAGTTGGTAGGTGGTTTGTCTGCACTTTATCGATTGGCCGGTCTAGAATGATTAGGATGTTTCGATTGATGGCGTCGCGGTTGTCATTGTGCGCGCTTCTGTTTGTTGTCTTGTTCGGCAATGTGCGGGCGCAGGGAATAAATGACGACATTTTCAATAGGCATTTTCTTGATAAGACGATGCGCGTTGACTACTTCCATGCCGGTGGTTTGGGTACGGAGATTCTCGGACTGGACCAGATCGTTTCTGATGGAATGTGGGCTGGGAGCCGTAACAGACTTATCGATGATCTCAATCTTGGGAAGTATTTATTTGAGGTCATAGATCGCGAGACGAATGGGGTTATCTATTCTCGGGGTTTTGCGTCTATTTACGGAGAATGGGAGACCATCCCTGAATCCAGAGAAGTTTACCGGGTATTCCATGAGTCTCTCCGATTTCCTTGGCCGAAGAAACCGGTTCAGGTCGTTTTAAAGGTACGTGATGAGCAAAATAGTTTTCACGAAATATGGTCAACAGTGGTCGATCCGAACTCGAGATTCGTCAACCCGGCTGATCGACCCCCAGTGGGGAAAGTGTGGCCATTGTTTACCAATGGCGCATCACACGAAAAAGTTGATCTGTTGATACTTGGAGAAGGCTATACCAGTGAACAGACCGAAAAATTCCATGGCGATGCCCGGCGACTTGTCGAAGCGTTGTTCGACGAAGAGCCCTTCAAAGGGCGTCGTGATGATTTCAATGTGTGGGGTATAGATCTTCCGTCTGATGAGCCTGGAGTAACACGGCCTCGAGCAGGGCAGTTTCGCCGAACTCCTCTATCCGCCGAATACAACATCTTCGATTCTGAGCGGTATCTTCTTACCTATGACAATCGTGCACTCCGTGATGCGGCTTCAGCTGCTCCCTATGAGTTCATCGAGATTCTGGTCAATGAAGACCAATACGGTGGTGGTGGTATTTTTAACTTTCAGGCGACCGCAGCAGCCGATACCGGATTTGCTGAGTATGTTTTTATTCACGAGTTTGGTCATCACTTTGCAGGTCTAGCCGATGAGTACTACACGTCTGACGTTGCTTACGAAACCGGTGGGACCTACCATCCTGAGCCGTGGGAGCCGAATGTAACAGCACTTCATGATTCCACTCAGCTCAAGTGGCGAGACCTTGTCACCGACGACACCCCTCTTCCCACACCTTGGGACAAAGCAGAATTTGAATCGGAGAGTTCGGCAGCGCAACGGCAGAGAGCGGAATTACGTGGAACGGGTGTCCCTGAGGCAGAGATGGACCGACATTTTACTGTGCAGATGGAGAGAGAGACTGCAGCGCTTCAAAATATGACGCATGCAGGTAAGGTCGGGGCTTTTGAGGGTGCGTCGTATGAGCCGACGGGTCTTTATCGATCTGAGATCGATTGCATTATGTTTACTCGCAACCCAGTTGGATTTTGCCGTGTGTGCCAGCGAGCGATTTTGAGAGTAATTGACCAATACTCTCGTCCGTAGCGTTGCCGACAATAGGGGGCACCAAAGGTTCACCAGTGGAAAAAATCTTTCTTGATCAACTTGCACAGATTGTCGGAATGGAAGGTATGGTTCGCGACGATGCGGAATTGTTGACCTATGAAACAGACGGTTTAGTAAAGCTGCGCTCTAGACCTGGTGCCGTGGTTTTACCGACATCTACCGATCAAGTGCAGGCGGTGGTGAAGTTGTGTCACAAATCGGGAGTGCCGTTTGTTGCTCGAGGCCAAGGGACAGGATTGTCAGGTGGGGCGATGCCACATCCGGATGGAGTACTGATCGCCTTAACACGGATGAATCGTATTCTCGATATTGATTTGCCGAACCGCTGTGTCACCGTTGAGCCTGGGGTAATGAATCTTGATGTCAGCAAAGCCGTGTCAGACAAGGGTTATTACTATGCGCCAGACCCATCGAGTCAGGTGATTTGTTCGATTGGGGGCAATCTTGCAGAAAATTCTGGCGGAGCCCACTGTCTAAAGTATGGATTTACAGTTCATCATGTACTCGGCGTTGAAGCGGTGTTGCCAGATGGCGATGTCGTTACGCTCGGTGGGCCGGCTCTTGATTCGCCCGGACTGGATCTCCTTGGCGTTCTTGTTGGTTCAGAGGGGACTCTGGCGGTTGTAACAAAAATCACACTCAATCTACTGCGAAAACCTGCTGCCGTGAAGACACTTTTGGCAGCATTTGATTCTACCGAGGCTGCGGGCAATGCTGTGTCTGGCATCATTGGTGCAGGGATTATTCCCGCAGCAGTAGAGATGATGGATCGCGTGACAATTGAAGCGGCAGAGGAAGCGGTTCATCCAAACTTTCCCAAGACTGACGCCATACTCATCGTTGAGCTCGATGGTGCCGAAGCGGATGTGTCCGCTCTTTTTAGTCGCGTTGAAGAGGTGTGTGTCGAGGCTAAAGCGTGCGAGATTCAAATAGCCAAAACAAACGAACAAAGAGCCCGGTTCTGGCAGGGCCGGAAGGCGGCCTTTGCGGCAATGGGACGGGTGTCACCAAGTTATTACGTTCAAGATGGGGTCATCCCGAGGACGAAACTTCCTGAAGTTCTTAATCGGATCGCGGCGCTGTCGGAGCGGTCTGGGTTGAAGATCGGCAACGTGTTTCACGCCGGTGATGGCAATCTCCATCCGCTCGTGTGTTACGACGAGCGAATACCCGGTCAGGCAGATTTAGCGCAGGATGTCGCGTCAGAAATATTGACCTACTGTCTTGATGCGGGAGGTTCGATTACCGGCGAGCACGGGGTTGGTGCGGACAAGGCGAAACATCTACCAAAGATGTTTAACGCCACCGACCTTGATACGATGCAGCTTGTTCGTTGTGCGTTTGACCCTGGTTATATTTGTAACCCAGGTAAGGTCTTTCCGACCCCACGACTCTGCGGCGAAGTCCCAGGACCCTATCGCCAACATCCAACTGAGGCAGCCGACCTGGCAGAGCGGTTTTGATGGCGGTAATTTCACCCAGTGTACTTGTAGAGCAATCGCAGTCCCATGTCGGACAAAGCGTGGCCCGCGCTTCGACGGATATGGACCTGATGGATGGTATGCATCCAAGTATTGTTGTTGAGCCCCGAACTGCCGCTGACGTCGTCGCAACGTTGGCTTGGGCGTCAACTCAACGCTTAACGGTCATGGTCGCTGGCGGACGGTCGAAACAAGGGTGGGGCGCCCCGGCCGCACCCATCGACCTGCTGCTATCGACAGCGCGGTTAAATCGCGTAGTCGAACATCGGCATGGAGATCTCACAGCGACCGTTGAGGCAGGTGCAACATTGGCCTCAGTAAATACGGAATTGGCGCGTCACCGGCAGTGGTTACCATGGGACCCTCCTTGGTCTGATCGCGCAACGATTGGCGGAATAGTCTCGACGAACGATAGTGGGCCGAGACGCCACGGCTATGGTGTACCTCGCGATAGCATCATCGGTGTCAGCATGGTCCGTGCCGATGGAGAATTGGCTAAATCTGGAGGCATCGTTGTCAAGAACGTTGCTGGTTACGATGTGTCGCGTCTCGTGACGGGGTCGTTCGGTTGCCTCGGAGTTATTGTCACGGCCACTTTCAAGCTGTCACCGATAGCGAGTACATCGCGTACGGTTGCAATTGAACTTGATTCACTTGAGTCTGCTGAGAGTGTGGTGCGTAGTCTTTCGCTGTCGACTCTGACGCCGACAGCAATGGAGCTGGTCATGGCCGCAGGCCAGAACCGTTTGCTCGTACGTTTTGAGTCGATTGAAGAGGCATCAACACAACAATCGCAACAGGCGTGCAGTCTCGTGGGTTCATTTGGTCGGACTAGGATATTAAGTGGCGAAGAAGAATCTAGTCTGTGGCAACAGCATGCTGTCCATTGGTCGGGCAAGCCTGATGCGACCTTCTTAAAGCTGAGTTGTGTTCCTGCTGAATTGTTTCCGTTGTTGGAGTTCTTGAGTGCTGCATCGACAGAGAACGGTCTTGAATGCGTTGTTGCCGGGCGTGCCAGTCTCGGGGTTGTCGATGTCAGACTTGAGGGGGGGATCGGTGCGCAAGTCCGCATGATTCAACTTCTTCGCGAGCAATTAACAGTTGGGCGCGGGTCGGTTGTTGTGCGCAATGGTTCAGTGAGATTACGAGGGAAGATCGATGCGTGGGGAGAAATCGGTAGCGGCCTGCGTGTCATGAAGGCTGTGAAATCTCGGTTTGATCCGGATACTCGATTGAGTCCTGGCCGGGGACCAGGGGGGATCTAATCTAAGTTGGGGGCTTGGTTTCTAATTGGTCACAGCACGGTCTGCCGACGCGCCCTGAATAGAGGCATCTAGTAGTTCGACAAGGTGCATGGTTTGCACCGTATGACCTGTCCGTTCCAGCGAGGCTTTCATTTGCAGTAGACAACCAGGATTTGACGAGACCAGTATATTGGCACCTGTTGCAGTGACATGTTGTGCTTTACGCGCCCCAAGTTCTTGTGCTGATTCTGATTCAACCAGGTTATAGATTCCTGCCGAGCCGCAGCAAAGTTCAGATTCTGGGATTTCACAGACCTCAAGTTCTGGAATTGATGAGAGTACCTTGCGTGGTTCAGCACTGATTTGTTGAGCGTGCTGTAAGTGACAGGCGTCATGGTACGCAATTCGAAGTGGCAGTGGATGCCTTGTGGCTTGTGGCTCCAAGTCTGAAAGCACTTCTGAAACATCTCGACATTTGTCACCAAGTGCCTTGGCCCGTGTTGCATAGTTGGGATCATTACGAAGTAAATATCCGTACTCTTTAAGCGTCGAACCACAGCCCGCTGCATTAATGACGATTGCGTCAACGGTGGATAATTCCGGTTCGAATGCATCGATAAACTGTCTCGCCATGGCGACAGCTTCGTTTTCCAGGCCGGTATGGAACATTAAAGCACCGCAGCAACCTTGTCCTTG
>CAZWKO010000110.1:0-706 GCA_964634925.1 uncultured Vicinamibacteraceae bacterium | reverse complement strand
TACCACCTCGCACCCTTCAGCTGCGAGTACACGTGCGGTTGCCTGATTTACATTACTGAAAAATACGCGCTGCACGCAGCCGAGAAGCATTGCAACACGTTTTCTTTTTGGAGTGATTGCCGGCACGACGTTCGGCATGGAAGAGAAGGTTTCAGAAAGTCTAATGGATGGCGCCATCGACTCCATTGCCCGGAGTCGGGCCGGGAGTAGGTCAAGTAAACCTGTGCTACGAACAAGTCGTTGTAGGCCGGTTTTTTGGTACAACCATAGCTTTAGTGCGATCCACCGTAATCGTTTCGGATAGGGAAAGATCGAAAAAATAAATTGTCGAAACAGATGATCGCCCTCTGTTCTTTCGATTCGTCGCTCGAGCTGCGGGCGGGTTGCTTCAACGAGTTTGTCGTACTGGACACCGGACGGGCAGGCGGTGACACATGCCATACAACCGAGACACGTATCGAAGTGTCGTGCAAAGTCCTCCGTGATGTTAGCTTTACCCTCAAGTGCCACTTTCATAAGATGAATGTGGCCACGCGGCGAGTCTGTTTCTCTTTGCCAAAGTGCGTATGTCGGGCAGGAGGGCAGACAAAACCCACAGTGGACGCAATCGGCGAGGAGATCAGCAGATGGTGGTTCGTGCGAGTCGAACGCACCGGTCTCGGTCGTCATAAGTTGCTATGGTAGCGTAACGGCTACGAAGACTTGA
>CAZWKO010000109.1:513-7924 GCA_964634925.1 uncultured Vicinamibacteraceae bacterium | reverse complement strand
AGGTAACAACAGCACCAGGAAACGCCGAGGCTAACGCCTCTTCCCGTGAAACAAGACCAAACTGAGCATGGACAACATTACCTGCGAGAAAGCACAAGGCTAGTACGAATAGCGACCGCCTTGCACTTCTCACAAACAAACAGTCTGGCATTTACCTCTTCCTAGAAACCGTAACCAAGGGCCACATTGAACTGATCGAGTCCAGATTTCGCATCATTCGTGTTCTTCATATAGTCAACCTTGACCACAACGTTCGGAATGGGCTTGAACTCAAAACCAATGGTTCGCCAATTGTTCAATGTCGACAGACCACGGCTGTACCCTGTCGGCATTTTTGCTTGCGTATCAACGCGTTCAAATTTGATAAACGGCGTGAACGCGGGACCACCGATATCTGACGTTTGCGAAAGCAGGTTATAGCCGAACATGACGTACCCACCTCGCATCTTTTCGGCAAGACCTTTTGATCCCGTTAAGTTATTTTTGACGTTAAATGCAGCGGCATCGTCAATGTTGGCATTCGCCCACAGACCGCGGAAATCAAATCCACGCACCTGAGCCTGCCCGTGCACATCCACAATGGTGGTACCAAGGTCCTTTCCCTCTCCAAGACTACCTTGCGCTGAACCACCACTGTAAAAGCTTCCACCAAAGAACACACCCGGTGTCGGTGTGACATCCAACCGACCGGTGTAGGCAAAGTTTTCAGCTTTGGCTTTGCCGCCCTTTTGCCGTCCGCCGCGCAATCCCCCCGACGAAAATTTCTCGCCATTAAACCCATTCACGGCGTACAACCTAAACGACACCTTGTCCCACGCACCGTAGATACCCGCACCATTTTCGCGCCACGTGGACGGGATGATTTTGTTTTCCGTAAAGGGTCGTTCAGTACCCATAAAGACCGTTGGCTCATGGAACTCGTTGACCAATCCCATGGGAACGAGCAACAACCCACCGCGAACACCAAAGTTTTCAGTCGGCGCGTAATCGACGTAGGCAAACTCCAGATACGCTTCTTTCGCGCGCTCAATCTCAATTTCAGTGTTCAAAACAAACTTGTCGCTGAAGCGGTAACCGGTATACACAATGGCCCGTAGCGCATCGAATGTATCGCCCTTGCCTGCCGATCCATTCTGCTTGGTCTTGGCGTAATTCTCATAGAGGAACTCACCATACCCAGCGATCGACAACCCACGATTCGCCCGGTAAACGGCCGCGGCCGATGGCGCTAATCCTCTGGCACGCGCATCATCATCACTCAGTTCACGACCATCTTCTCCACTGCGAAGACGTTCTAATTCTTCAGCCAAAAGATCGACACGACGTTCAAGTTCATCATCGTCTTGTGCTTCTTCGGCATCTTCTTCTTCCTCTGTCGCCTTTGCGTCCATAACCGCTGGAGCTTCTACAGCAGCTAACGTCCCGCTCTGCGCGTTCGCTCGTTCAACAAACGAGTTCAAGACCTGCGCTGACACAGCATTAGGACTGGACAAAAAAACAGCGATACCAAAAGCTAAAAACAATCTAATCTGCTTCATCAAAAAACTACTCATCAACGACCTCATGCCAGACTCCTTCTCCTTACCTGTTAAGCCTGTTGGTTGCACAAGGTCACACCCACTCATAAAATGTTTGCAGGCGTGACGTCTTGCGTAACCTGTCCTCAGGCGACCGCGAGCCAAAACGCTCATGGCCCGCTTCGTGTTCCGGCACGAGGCGGGCCGCTTTTACTATTCGTGACTGTCAGTCTGTAACTCGCTTGCGTTCAGACTGCCTGTCTGCATCTTAAAAATGAGACCGTGTCTCACTTTCAGTGGAAAAATATATATCCGACCGAATTGGTCGGTCAAGGAAAATGAGATCTAATCTCATTTTATATCCCCAGCGAAACAACAGCCTTCTATAGAGAAAAACCTGAAAACGTGCTGACCTATAAAGGAATTCTTCGCTTTTGGCTGCCACTGGCTGGAACCTGGTTCATGATGGCCGTGGAAGGTCCCTACCTCGCCGCGATTATGGCGCGACTGCCTGACGCGACGGTTAATCTGGCCGCTTTTGGTGTAGCGTTTGCCTTTGCCATCATCATCGAATCACCCGTAATCATGCTCATGAGCGCCTCAACAGCGCTTGTTGAAGATGGTCCGAGCTATCGTGCATTACGGCGCTTCTCGTATGGCCTTGCCATCCTCCTCACTGGCATACAGCTCGTTGTGCTTATTCCATTTATTTTTAACGGAATCAGCCAACTGTTAGCCTTGCCACCGGATGTCACACGCTTAACACACGGCAGTCTCGCGCTCCTGCTGCCGTGGCCGGCAGCCATCGCCTACCGACGTTTTAGACAAGGCTTGCTCATTACGCACAACCTGACGCATTGGGTTGCGTACGGAACGGTCATCCGACTCGTCTCCATGTCAACAACCGCCTTTCTCGCGTTTTGGTTCTCCGCATTACCTGGCGCTTACATCGGGGCTCTTGCCCTCTCCGTCGCTGTCGTGGTCGAAGCCGTTACCAGTCGTGTCATGACACGACAAATCGTTCCGCAGTTACTGAAACGACCACGCCAAGCCGATCGCATGAAGACCCTGACATTGCCGGCACTTATTCGCTTCTACGTTCCCCTCGCACTGACGTCTTTCATCGCACTCACGGTCCAACCCATCGTCACCTTCTTTATGGGGCAGGCACGATTTACACTTGAATCCCTCGCAGTCTTGCCGGTCATCCACGGGCTGACATTTGTCTTTCGCTCAATTGGCCTTTCGTATCTTGAGGTTGCAATTGCCCTGTTGGGGCGACAGCAAGAACACTTCCAGAAACTTCGGAATTTCGCCTATGGACTTGCGGTCATTTCAGCCGCAGGGCTCTCGGTAATTGCGTTCACGCCCCTATCCATCGTTTGGTTTCACGACATTTCTGGTTTAACCATGTCACTGACAATCTTTGCGACACTCCCCATTCAGATTCTGGCGTGCTTTCCCGTCATGTCGGTTGCCTTACATTTCATGCGTGCCATCCTGGTGCACGCTCGCCAGACGCAAACGATTACCTGGGCGACAGTGGCAGAATTGATCGCTGTTACCGGTGTACTCACACTGACCATCAACCGCCTGGATATGGTCGGTGCAGTCGCCGCAAGTGTCGCTTTACTCGCAGGCAGAATCGTCGGCGTCGCGTGGTTGATTCGACCCACCCGTACCATCATCCTGTCGCGACCCCATCCCACTCCCACCCCGACCTAGAACATATCCATAAGACCCTCCGCGAAGAGGTCGCTATAATCACCAGATACACGTCACTCAGACTTAGGAGCGCCGACCAGTTCATATGCTTAAGGAAGGATGTCCCATGACAGGCAGATTGCTCGCATTCAGCACGTTTCTAGTGGCTTTATTCATTTCGCCTGCTATTGCGACCGCGACCGATTATCACCACATCCACCTCGTGGCACCGTCACGGGCGGAAGCAAAAGAGTGGTACATGACACACATGGGATGTACCGATTACGGACGTCCGGATGCCTGCCAGATTGGTAGTACCTACATCATCTTTTTTGAACGCGAACCAACCGGTCCCAGTGTCGGAAGCGGTGTCGACCATATTGGGTTTTCCTTTGAAGACCTTGATGCCAAGATGACGTCGTTTGAAGCCGCGGGCATCAAAATTCTTGAATCGGTGCGCGAAATCCCCGGGCTGTTCAAACTTGCATTCATCGAAGACCCATGGGGTACAAAAATCGAGGTCGTGGAGGATCATGATTGGCTCGGCTTTCACCACATCCATCTCCGCTCTCCAGACCCGGCCGTCGCGCTGTCCTGGTATTGGGACATGTTTGGTGGAGAACGCGACCGGCTTAAAGGTCGTATCGGTGGTCTTCGCTACGGCACCGTCTGGTTGCTCATTGCCCAACACGACGGCGAACTCGCACCTACAGAAGGGCGCGCCTTTGACCATCTCGGCTGGCAATTCCCGGACTTGCGTTTAGAAGCCGAAAACATCAAGCGCAAAGGGGTTGAATTCGATATTGAACCGCGCCTATTCACCAATCCGCTAGGCGAAGATATGCTGATCTCGTTCATCACGTCGCCGGACGGAATCCGAATCGAAATCGTTCAACCACGTGCCTGAGTGTCCTTCCGTGCCATCAACCACATACGACGGTCTGCGGTGAACTGCTAAATCAGGTTCAAGGATGTCAAAACGCAACGCCACCACACTGGCTCTTGTGACACTGGGAGTTATTACCGTGTTCGGTGCGCAGCAACAAACAAGTGACAATCCACCACCCGCATACGACGAACGCATCTACAAACTCATCGATGCAGTATCAGCCGAGCGGATTGAACGTGACATTCAGACACTGGTGGGATTTGGCACTCGGCACACCCGCTCCGAAACCGAGAGCGAGACACGAGGCATCGGCGCTGCGCGGCGCTGGATCAGCGCTGAGTTTCTTAACATCTCAAACGCCTGTGGCGGATGTCTTGAGGTTTCCTTTCAACGCACCATCGCCCCCGGTCAGCCTGGCACGCGGATCCCCGTCGACACCGAAATTGTGAACGTCGTCGCTGTCATCCGAGGTGCGACGGATGCGAATCGCTACGTCATTATGTCGGGGGATATCGATAATCGCGTGTCTGACCCAAACAACTACACAGACGATTCCCCAGGCGCTAACGACAACGCGAGTGGTATGGCCGGAACCATTGAAGCGGCACGCGTTCTCAGTCAATCCGCCGGAACTTTCAACGCCAGCATCATCCTGGTCGGACTGTCCGGTGAAGAAAATGGACTCCTCGGTGGAGCTCATATGGCCACCGTCGGTCGAAACGAAGGGTGGAACATTGAAGCAGTATTGAACAACGACATGATCGGTAATATCGAAGGCGTCGATGGAGTTATTCAGAACAATGCTTTTCGAGTCTTCTCCGAACCAACTCCAGTTACTGAAACCGAACAAGAGCGGCAGGATCGTCGTCTAGCTGGTGGGGAGGTTGATGGGGTGTCGCGACAACTGGCCCGGTACGTGGCTCGCATCGCCGACCAATACATTCTCAACCTCGACGCAACCTTGATTTATCGGCTGGACCGCTTCGGGCGTGGAGGACATCACCGGCCTTTCAATGACGCCGGTTTTCCCGCGGTACGCATTATGGAAACCCATGAAAATTATCGACGCCAACACCAAGATGTCCGTGTCGAAAATGGCATTGCGTACGGGGATGTCATCGAAGGGGTGAATTTTGAGTATGCCGCCAAATTGACAGGGGTCAATGTCGCAACACTGGCTTCACTGGCCTGGGCGCCAGCACCACCGACGAACGTGGCTATCGCTGGAGCAGTTCAACCATCCACAACACTCTCATGGGATCCGGTCCCCGCGAACAACCTTGCTGGCTACAAGGTCTATTGGCGCGACACTACAGCTCCGCAATGGTCGCACTCTCGCTTCGTTGGCTCCGTGACCGAATTCACGCTTGAAAATTTGGTCATCGACAATTATTTGTTTGGTGTCGCTGCAGTTGGAACTGACGGAAACGAAAGCGTGGTGTCATTTCCATCACGTAGGCCGTAGCGTCGAGAAACACGACACAAGCCCCCGTAACCATTCGTTAGAATGTCAAGACTAGCGAACACACGCACGCACAACCCGCTCAACTGTCAATCCCTGGATAACAATTGAAAATACAACGACGCCATAGGTCGCAGCCAAGATAACTGGTTTTTCAGGGCTTGGTGGAAGCCCTAACGCCAGAGCGACAGAAATCCCCCCACGAAGACCACCCCAGGTCAATACAGACGTTGCACCACGCGTGAAAGTTTCACGAACACTCAAGACTGTCATTGGTACCGATACCGCAATGAATCGAGCAATCAGCACGACGGGTATCGCAAACAAGGCGGCTCCGAACACGCCACCGGTCACACTAATAGCGATAACTTCAAATCCGATCGCAAGAAAGAGCAGGGAATTCAGAACTTCATCAAGTACCGACCAAAAGGTGTCGATATGCTGACGAGTCGCCTCACTCATTGCAAACCGCTTGCCATGATTGCCGATGAATAACCCGGCGACCACAACGGCCAACGGGCCCGACATGTGCAATAGCGACGCAAGAGCATAAGCGCCCATTACCAGCGCAAGAGTGATCAACACTTCCAGACTGTGCTCATCAATCCCCTGCATCGCGCGGTATGCGACATAGCCCATCCCCAACCCGAGAACAATTCCGCCAATCACCTCAAGAACCAAAAGTCCGAAAACACCACTGAGCGTCACAGCTCCTTCGCCACCAGCAGCAACCGCAACCAACACGGTTACGAGAACTACACCAACCCCGTCATTAAAAAGACTCTCGCCAGCAATCTTGGCCCGAAGCGTTTCCGGCACCTGCACTTTCTTCAAAATACCCATCACTGCAACGGGGTCAGTCGGTGAAATCAACGCACCAAAAACAAGACAGTACGAAAACGATATCGCGACACCACTCAGGCTAAACCCGAGATACATCAAACCCGCAACAATGACGGTCGAAATAACGATACCCACGGTTGCCAAGCTCCCGATGACCCACCGACGAGAAACCAGAGAATCAAGATCAACGTGAAGGGCTCCAGCAAACAGCAGAAAACTTAGAAAGGCCTTCATCAAGGTTTCTTCAAACTCAAGTCTGACGAGTGTTCCGCGCACAACATCTCGAAGGCCAAGCGATGGCAACATCAAGTCCGCAGATAACACCAAGGCCGAAATCACAAGCGCACTAACAACAAGACCAATCGTGTGCGGTAATCGAAGCCAACGATGGTTGATGTACCCAAGGCCAGCCGCCAGTGTGACTAACAGTGCAGCCAAATGAAAAATAGAGGTAACGGTCATGTAGTTACAGGTGCTCGAACAGGAAAATAGTATTTTGTGTTTTTTAATTACTTGTCTTTGCCGATCACTTACGAATTAACTCCCTCGCTTAAGTCTGACCGTACTGAGCACACCAATTTCGAAACTGCGCCGAGACACTGCATCGACGCCGTACAATGAATCTTTTTCTTCACAATCGCTCCTTACAGATGCCGCAGCACTATTTTGACCTGCGTCTTGAGTATTCTAGTAGTCCTGCATGGATCCACTCGCACACACCCTAGTCGGGGCCACACTCGCCGAAACCCGTTTAAAAACATGGTCGACGCAAGCAACACCCATGCTGTTACTTGGAGTCAATGCTCCAGATATCGATGCCGTCACAATGCTAATTGATCGTGATTTGTCTCTTGGCTTCCGACGCGGTTGGACACATGGCATTCTTGCCTGGATCGTTCTTCCCATCTTGTTGACAGCATTGATCGTTGTAGCCGATCGAATCATCGCCAAATTACAGGGTCGCAAACCCACAGCTCAAACGAAACCACATTTTGT
>CAZWKO010000109.1:0-503 GCA_964634925.1 uncultured Vicinamibacteraceae bacterium | reverse complement strand
ACTCGACTGGCTCAATACCTATGGCATGCGCTTTCTAATGCCATTCGACGAAACCTGGTTCTACGGCGACGCACTTTTTGTAGTAGACCCTTGGGTCTGGCTGCTCACGGCAACGACCGCCGTATTGGCTCAGACTTCGACGCGCTTAAGCATAGTCGCATGGGTTATTCTTGGTCTCGCGACAACATCCCTGATTACGGGTTTTGAAGGGGCTCCGGCTGCAACACGGTTTGCCTGGTGCATCGGGATCGTTGGAATCGTCTGGTTGCGAACAGCCGGACACTGGCAACTCCACCTTCCTCGACTTGCAAATGCGTGCCTGTCCGCCGTTGCGATCTACGTCATTGTCATGATTGCAGTATCCCAATTGGCCGAAGCGCAAATCGCCAACTGGTTAACGGAACGAGATGACTCTCCAACTGACATCATGGCAAGTCCAACACCTGGCAATCCATTTCGACGGAACATTGTCGTTGCCGACGCCGAGCACTATCACTTTCTTG
>CAZWKO010000108.1:0-7991 GCA_964634925.1 uncultured Vicinamibacteraceae bacterium | reverse complement strand
GGCTCCGACCGGTGCAAAAAGATAGTGGCGACCCGATGGACAATGCTCCGCAGATTCGACGGAGTGCACCGGTTACCCTCAATGACCCGACCGCACAACCATCAGCATTCTCCGGCGGATCGCCGATGGCCTCTGGCGCAGCGCCTGCTCCGGCACGAACGGGAGGCGATGACGCAAAGGTCAAAACGGTCCGACGCGATGTTGCCAAAGTCGGACGGAATGATCCGTGCCCGTGTGGAAGCGGAAAGAAATACAAAAAATGTCACGGCGCGTAACTTAATAACCATAGGTGAACTCATGGGTGTAGATACCGACCGCGCAACCACCAACCAAACGGCAAGCGCCATCACTACGGCCTTGACCTTCGATGATGTCCTCCTCGCCCCGCGACACTCGACGGTCCTGCCGAGTGCCGTCGACATAAGTTCGAGACTTACTCGGAATATCTCACTAAATGTGCCCTTGTTGAGTTCCGCGATGGATACCGTCACAGAATCTGGGATGGCGATCGCCATGGCGCAACTTGGGGGAATCGGAATTATTCATAAGAATCTCGACATCCCGAACCAGGCGGCCGAGGTCGACCGGGTTAAACGGTCAGAGAGCGGCATGATCGTCAATCCGATTACGTTGTCGCCCCACGCGAGTGTGTTTCAGGCCCTGGAACTCATGAAGAAATACCGGATTTCAGGCGTCCCGATTACTGAAGATGGTCGTAATGAAGGCCGTCTCGTTGGTATTCTCACCAATCGCGATCTTCGATTTCAACGGGATGTCGATCGACTTATCTCCGAGGTCATGACGCGAGAGGAACTTATTACTGTGCCGGTTGGAACCACGCTTGATCAGGCGAAGGAAATTCTCCACCAGCATCGGGTCGAAAAATTACTGGTTGTAGATGACGACTTCAATCTACGCGGACTAATTACCGTTAAAGACATTCAAAAGGCGATTAAATACCCGTCAGCCTCCAAAGATGATCTGGGCCGACTCCGTGTCGGGGCCGCGGTCGGGATTGCAGCAGACACCTTGGAGCGGGCCGAAGCCCTTGTCGCCGCAAACGTCGATGTCCTCGTTTTGGACAGCGCACATGGCCATTCACAAAACGTGCTCGATATGGCACAACGATTGCGCAAAGCGTTTCCTGATATTGATTTGATTGCGGGCAATGTTGCGACCCAGGCGGGCACCAAGGCATTGATCGAGACGGGCGTTGATGCCGTAAAGGTCGGTATCGGTTCTGGCTCGATCTGCACGACACGGATCATTGCGGGAATCGGGGTCCCGATGGTGACTGCCATCGCGGATTGCGCCGTCGCCGCGACGGATGCAGGTGTCCCGATCATTGCCGATGGTGGGGTGCGGTACTCCGGAGATATAACGAAGGGAGTAGCCGTCGGTGCAAGCGCCGTCATGATTGGTAGCTTGTTTGCGGGCACAGACGAGAGCCCGGGTGAACTTATCTTGTATCAAGGTCGAAGCTTTAAGGAATACCGCGGGATGGGATCGATTGGTGCGATGCGTCGAGGCAGTAAAGACCGATATTTCCAAGAAGAGTTCGATCTCAACGCGCACCCAGACGATCCGAATAAAAAACTCGTGCCGGAAGGTATCGAAGGACGTGTCCCCTATAAAGGCAGCGTCGCCGCGATGATTCACCAACTTGTCGGGGGGTTGCGTGCCGGCATGGGCTACTGCGGAGCCCCGACGATTCCGACGCTGCAACGGGACGCGGAACTCATTCGAATCACACCAGCCGGAGTGCAAGAAAGTCACGTGCATAACGTGGTGATCACGAAGGAAGCCCCGAACTACCGCAGTGAATAGAAATCAGACGCCGTCAGGCTCGTGACGCGGTCTCTGCGGTGACACGTTCGACAGAGAGCAATCGATCGTCGTCGCCCTGATCCTCAATGCGAACCTGAAGGGCGCCGTCGTACGGGGCAGGCAGCCGATCCGCCCACTCAATTGCGACAATACCACCACGGTCTATTAGGTCGTGGATCTGTGGTTCGAAATCGACCACCTCTTCCGGACGGAGACGATAAAGGTCCACGTGATACACCGTCATATCACCCGCGTATTCCTGCATCAGGACAAACGTGGGACTACTGACATCCTGTGGGTCTCCCCCGGTGGCCCCTACGAGTCCCCTCACGAACGCGGTCTTCCCCGCACCGAGATCGCCGATCAGCAAAATAGTATTCGCCGTCCCATTGCAAAGCGACAAAACAATCCGGGCGATGGCTTCGGTCTCTTCTTCGGACCGGGTCCTGTACGTCTCAGTCATCACGTAAAGCCAACATCAAACCAGCATCTTTAACTGCGTCTGCACCAAAGAGCTTCTCCGCAAGGTCGACGTCCCCATTAAAATCGTCGGGGACCGACACCAAAGCCAGGTGGCTCGGTGTCCGTCTATTTCTCCGGGTGACCTGATTCTTATAACGATGGTCCCCGTCAGAGGGATACGATTTCTCAGTAACCTCGCCAAACGCCTCGCCAAGACAATTGAGAACGTCACTTGCGATCAGACTAACCTCACCACGTGCACGGGCTGCGAGGTCACCGGCTCGCCCATGGATATAAACGGCTTCCAGTACACCCAACGTATACCCGTCTCCGAAAAGAACTCTACCCGACGCCCCCTGTTCGGAATTCTTTAGGGCGGTGTCATAGGCGTCTCCATCAAAATTCTTTAGGGCGGTGTCATAGGCGGTTATGTCTTTAAAATAATCGAGTTGGCCCTCCGCGTCATATCGCAGCTCTACCTCCTTCTTCGCAAGACACGCCGCGATAACTCCCGTTAAAACATCGCCACATCCCGCTGTCGCCATTCCGGGATTCCCCGTCGTGTTGATGATTATGTTTCCGTTTGGTTTTACGAGAAGTGTTCGTGTCCCCTTCAGAACCAGCCAAACACCCCATTTCCGTGCAAACCAACTGGATGCGCTGGTGGGGTCAGCATTGATCAGGTCGACCGTTAGTCCGGTAAGCCGTGAAAACTCTCCTACGTGTGGTGTCATAATCACCGCGTACCGTTGGTTTGTTTTATGCGCTCTGACAGCCCGTTGGACGAACGTCTTTTGAACCGCGTCGTCCTCGAAATCCAGAACATTTAAGGCATCCGCATCGAGAATGATCGGTCCGTCATACTTGTCGAGTAACTGCAGAACCAATTTCGTGGCTCCGAGCCCAGTTCCAAAACCTGGCCCGATCGCAACGACATCTGATTTCAAAGCCAGGACAGCCTCCGCTCCTCTGGCCATGACTTTGCCATGACGGTCCGCGAGGGCCAATGTCATGAGTTCGGGTGTCTGGGAGATATCGGAGACGCAACTTTTGGGGGTCGCCACTGTCACTAACCCTGCCCCTCCGCGCAGCGCACCGAGACCCGCCAATCGCGCCGCCCCGACTCTCCCGGGTGACCCCGCGACAATCGTGACGCGTCCGTAATCGCCTTTATGCGACCACGGGGCGCGCTCTGGCAACGCAATATCAGCCGGGTCGTCTAAAACATCGATCCTTGGCCCCCAGTCGAATTCTGATTTGGCGTGTTTGCTCAAGCGTGACCAGCCGTGTCCATTCTCTTCTTGGAGACGGAGACTTGGTGCGAGGGGCTTTATGACTAATTTGCCAACAAAAAGTGAGTACGGTGGTAAAACATGCACAATTTTTGGCAATTCAAACGTCACAGTCATGGTTGGGCAAACCCAATAGGGCCTATTCCCCGGTCGGAAATCTCTTTCAAAAATCGGTGCGGCTGTCCTATCACTTGTCTGGAACCACTGGCTCAGGCCACTTGGTACATCAATCGACACGACCTTGAGTGTCCTCGACTGAAGGAGACTCTGATTCAGAACCCAAATAAGCTCTCCATATGGAGACCAACCCACGCGTCGATTCAGTCCCAAGCCAAACAAACCGTCGACAACGAGATCGGCTTCATCAAACATCTTCGCATAAGAGTTTCGCTCTCCCCCGATCGGTCCTACTAACTCTTCGACGCCAGCATCTAATGCATCTTGTCGGCATTCCGTCGCTTCGGCGGTCGCTGGTGGGCTGGCAATTGCTGTCACTTGCGTGCCACGATCAGCGAACAGTCGCGCAACAACCCAACCATCCCCGCCATTATTACCAGGCCCACACAGAATGATCGCCCGGTGGTCTTCCCCGTACTGCCCGAACTCCGATTCAATAGCATCAAAGACGACGTGTCCGGCGATACTCATCAGGTCTACAGAACTCACCTGCAGTTCTTCACGGATCGCATCTTCCAGTCGTCGCATTTGCGCCGCATTGAGTACCAGCACACCTGATGATAATCTGAACCGTGGCGTTGGACAGTTTTCCCCAAGACAGCCCCATGAATATCGCAGTTAATGTCAATGGCACGATCGCCGATGCGGAGCATGCCACCGTCTCAGCGCTCGACCGAGGCTTCCTGTTTGGTGAAGGCGTCTATGAAACGCTCCGCACGTACAATCGCCGGCCATTCTTGCTTGATCGTCATCTCGACCGTCTCCGCGGTTCCGCTGGACATCTCTCCTTAACCGTCCCACTCGACGATACTGGCTATGCTGAACGAATTGCTGAGACTGTCGCGGTCGTGTCTGACGAACAATCAGAGCTGTATATCCGACTCCTCGTAACACGTGGTGTCGGTGATCTGACTTATAACCCGAATAGCTGTCCTGACCCAACCGCAGTCATCATCGTCCGACCGTATGCCGGCGCCTCTGCAGAACTCGACGAAACAGGGATCACCGTCGTGCGTTCGTCCATTGTGCGAAATCATCCTGCAGCTTTAAACCCCATCATCAAATCAAACAATCTCCTGAACAACGCGCTCGCGATGCAGGAAGCGATCACAGCAGGTGCGGACGAATCGCTGATGTGCAACTACCGCGGTGAAATCGCTGAGTGCGCCCAGTCGAACATCTTCATCGTGCGCGATGGCGTGGCACTAACGCCCAGACTCGATACCGGGTTGCTTGAAGGTGTGACACGGAATTTCGTCTTTGAAGTCGGGAACGCTACCGGCATCACCGTCCGGGAGGCGGTCATCCTGCCAGATGAGCTTGCTGCGGCTGATGAAGTGTTCATTACTGGCACGACACGCGAAGTGTTGGCCGTAACCACATTGGACACGACGCCAGTTCGAGACGGTCGGCCTGGCCCGATTACGAAAGCGCTGTCGCAGAAGTTTCGCGAGATGGCGAACGCATTAACGTCAGACTAATAAATCAGGATTCGTCCGTGTACGCGTCCAGCGGCGGACACGAGCAGACCAAATTCCGATCGCCCTGGGTGTTATCGATACGGCTCACCGGTGGCCAGTATTTATTAGCCCGGACGAATGGAAGTGGAAAGGCCGCGCGCTCACGACTATAAGGATGCGACCACTCGCTGTCGGGCACGGCGACGTCTTCCGCGGTGTGCGGTGCATTAATTAGAAGGTTGTCCGTCCGGTCCGCACGACCTTCGGCGATATCTTCAATTTCAGAACGAATCGCTAGCATCGCCTCGCAGAACCGATCCAGTTCCTCGCGTGGCTCGCTTTCCGTGGGTTCGACCATCAATGTGCCAGGAACTGGAAACGACACGGTCGGAGCGTGAAATCCGTAGTCCATCAGTCGTTTGGCGACGTCCTGTTCTGTAATCTCCGCTTTTTCCTTAAACGGCCGCAAATCAAAAATCAGTTCGTGCGCGACGCGACCATTTGAGCGTGTGTACAGAACGTCATACGCCCCTTCGAGCTTCGATTTCAGATAATTCGCATTTAGAATCGCGTAACGTGTGGCATCCGTCATCCCGCGACCACCAAGAAGACAGATATAAGCGTATGAGATCAGCAGAATACTGGCACTCCCCCACGGCGCCGCCGACACCGGCGAAAGAGGCTGACCCTCGTCATCAGTCACGTGCGGATGTCCTGGCAAGTGCGGGGCAAGATGGGCGGCCACCGCAATGGGGCCCATGCCGGGCCCTCCCCCACCATGTGGGATCGCAAACGTTTTGTGCAGATTGAGATGGCACACATCCGCACCGATACGCGCCGGACTGGTAATGCCGACCTGCGCGTTCATGTTCGCCCCGTCCATGTAGACCTGGCCACCATGAGCATGCACGATGGCACAGATGTCCTGAATAGATTCTTCGAACACGCCATGCGTTGAGGGATACGTCACCATCAATGCAGCAAGCGATTCGGCGTGCGCTTCCGCGTGCTTTTGCAGTTCAGGCACATCGACATTGCCATCGTCATCACAAGCCACGACAACGACCTTCATGCCCGCCATGACCGCGCTCGCAGGGTTTGTCCCGTGTGCGGACGAGGGAATCAAGACCACGTTCCGAGCCGTCTCTCCATTGGCCTGATGGTAGGCGCGAATCGCTAGAAGACCGGCATATTCGCCTTGCGCGCCTGAATTCGGTTGTAACGAGACCGCCGCAAATCCGGTGATCTGACACAGGGCAGTTTCAAGTTCCCGGATGATCGTCTGGTAGCCTGCGGCCTGCGTCACCGGAACATAGGGGTGCAGCGTCGAGAACTCCGGCCATGTTACGGCCTCCATTTCAACGGCTGCGTTCAACTTCATCGTGCACGAACCGAGCGGAATCATCGACGTATCAAGCCCGATGTCTTTGCGCTCAAGGCGTTTCAGGTACCGCATCATGTCGAGTTCGGAGTGGTGCTGGTTAAATACAGGATGCGTCAGGTAATCCGTCGTTCGTGTCAGTGCGTCTGCAAGTTCAACCGCTGGAAGGCGCTCAACCGTCAAAGAGTCATATTCACCAACGTCGTCGCCAGACAGAATGTGTGCCAGTACGCCGATGTCTTCACGCGTGGTGGTTTCATCGAGTGCCACACCAATATCCCCGTCTACGTGATAGGTCAGGTTGACCTGTGCTTTCTGAGCTGCGATTTTTACCGCCTCACGGGAACTCTGTTCTGGGAACTTCAATCGTACGGTGTCGAAATAGTCCGGGTTGACCTGTGTAATACCAGCAATCTCGCAAATTCGCGTCAACAGGCGCGCCAACCCATGAATACGAGTCGCGATACCTTTCAGACCACGGGGTCCGTGATACACGGCATACATTGCCGCCATGTTTGCCAAGAGCGCCTGCGCTGTGCAGATATTCGAGGTGGCGCGTTCACGCCGGATGTGTTGTTCGCGGGTCTGCAACGCCATCCGATAGGCCTGTCGCCCTTTGGAATCCACCGACACCCCAATCACGCGACCGGGCATCTGGCGGATATACGACTCGCGTGTGGCAAAGAATGCGGCATGAGGTCCGCCGTAGCCCATCGGCACGCCGAACCGTTGAGCATTTCCAACCACGACATCGGCACCCCACTCCCCCGGTGGTGTTACTAACGTAAGTGCCAGTAAGTCTGTGGCGACCGCGACCAACGCGCCGCCATCATGCGCCTGAGCGATGAGCGTCGAAAGGTCATGAAGGCGTCCATATGCGTCCGGCGTCTGGAGCAGAATGCCAAACACATCCGACCAATTCTGTCCGGCCAGTGACGCGTCGTCGACAATCTCGACAGTAATGTTGAGCGGTTCAGCCCGTCCCTGGATAATGGCAATGGTTTGCCGATAACACGACGCAGCCACGATAAAACGATTGGCATCCGATCGACTACGAGCCTGCACCCGGTGCAAGAGCGTCATCGCCTCCGCTGCAGCCGTCCCCTCGTCCAACAACGACGCATTCGCGACCTGCATGCCCGTCAAATCCTGCACGACGGTTTGAAAGTTCAGTAACGACTCCAAACGACCCTGAGCGACCTCAGCCTGATAGGGTGTATACGGGGTGTACCACCCAGGATTTTCAAGCAGATTCCTGAGAATGACTGGTGGTGTGACGCAGCCGTAATAGCCGCCACCAATAAATGAACGCCAGCATTTATTTGATTCGGCGAGCTCCTTCAACCTCGAGAGAAATACCGCTTCTGTTTCCGATTGAGGAGTGTCCAGTGT
>CAZWKO010000107.1:0-7999 GCA_964634925.1 uncultured Vicinamibacteraceae bacterium | reverse complement strand
CCGTTTTCGCGCCGCAAATTATCGCCGGAGTCGTCGCCAATTAATCGCTAGTGGACTGCTGGCACCTGAGGCCCGTGATGTGCCAGACCCAAATGTGGACGCAACTCTCACCGAAGCAGAAAAACTTGATCGTTTCATGGAGGAGGCACGACAAAGCCAACCACCTGTACCACTCGTTGCCACACTGGACGGAAAAGTTTTTCGAGAGGAACGCATCGAAGGAAGTAATGCCTATGGCTACGACCGCGGTGAATTTATTACTCGACTGCATGTCGATGCCGGCACTCGTCATTTCCGTATTTCGTATCCGGAAACAGCTAATCTCGACGACCCCCGTGAAAATATTCTCACCGACGGCCGTCGAGTTCTCTATATCGATTACGTTGATATCGTGGGCCCGTTTGACCCCGAACCGAATTCGCCAAGTGGCTACGACCGGATTTTTGTATGTCAGCACCGTCCCGGCGAACACGGCGAAGAGTGCGCCGGCGAAATTGTCTCCACACTGGCACGACGGGCGTATCGCCGTCCCGTCACAGAAAGCGAAACTGAACGCTTAGTCACGCTTGTGCGACAAGCAGAAGCAAATGGCGACAGTTTTGAAGAAGGCGTTCGGTTAGCAGTTCAGGCCGTTCTGCTGTCACCGCATTTTCTGTTTCGTATCGAAAAAGATCCTTCATCGAACGCCGTTCGAACACTTAATGACCACGAATTAGCGAGTCGACTGTCATATTTCCTCTGGGCCGACATGCCGGACAAGCGCCTTTTCGCATTAGCTGACGAGGGACGCTTGTCATCCCCGCAAACGCTTAAGGCCGAAATGGCGCGGATGCTAGCCCACCCAAAAGCAACTAACCTCGCGACCGACTTTGCCTCTCAATGGCTCCAACTGAGAGGACTGACTCGAACAAAACCCGACCCAGAACAATTTCCAAGCGTCGACGACGAACTTCTCGATGCGATGCGAACCGAAACAGAACTCTTTATTGAAGCGCTTATTCGAGAAGATCGCAGTGCCCTAGACCTCATCGATGCGCCCTTTACGTTTCTTAATGGCCCCTTAGCTCGCCACTATGGAATCCCCGGCGTTGATGGCGAAACATTTCGGCGTGTGATGCTCGAAGATTCGAACCGACGGGGTATCTTGTCCCATGGCAGTGTTCTCACCGTTTCGTCCTATCCCACAAGAACATCACCTGTTCTCAGAGGGAAATGGGTGCTTGAAAATCTTCTCGGCTCACCACCTCCAGAACCACCACCAGACATTCCAGCACTCGACGACACAGATGCAGCCACATCTGGTCTAACCTTGCGTGAACAAATGGAAGTCCATCGAACGAATCCGAGTTGCGCCGTGTGCCACAGCCAAATTGATCCTATTGGGTTCGGTCTTGAAAAATATGACGCAACTGGTGCTTGGCGTACGCATGACGCCGATATGCCCATCAATGATACTGGCACACTGCCTGACGGCACCTCTTTCCACGGGCCTGCAGAACTCAAACAAGCGTTGCGTGCACGGACAGATGCATTTGCACGGAATCTCGCTGAGAAACTGCTGACCTACGCGCTGGGACGGGGGCTCGAATTTTACGACGAAACCGCCGTCAACACGATTACCGATATCGCTGAAACAAATGGCTACCGATGGTCGGCATTTCTCAATGCAGTCGTCGATAGTGAGCCGTTTCGTTTGCGACGCAGTGAGGAATATCCGCCATGACACTTCAGCGGTCACTCCCACGACGAACCATCCTTCGCGGGCTCGGGACTACGCTCGCCTTACCGTTTCTTGATGCCATGGTTCCAGCGTTTGCTCGACAACTGTCTACCGGTGACATACCGAATCGCATGGTCTTTGTGTACGTGCCAAATGGCATCGTGATGAACGAGTGGACACCGAGCACACAACAACCAATTACACCGTTACCGACACAGTTGCCACGGGTCCTTCAGCCGATTAGTGCATACCGCAACGACTTCTCAATTTTAAGTGGGCTAACCCATAATGGCGGGCGAGCTCTCGGCGATGGACCTGGCGATCACGCACGAGCCGGCGCCAGTTACCTCACTGGCGTGCATCCTAAGAAAACGTTTGGCGCTGACATTCACGCCGGTATTTCCGCCGACCAGATCGCTGCGTCTCACCTCGCTACAGAAACGCGTTTCGGATCACTCGAACTTGGTTGTGAACCCGGACTCTTGGGAGGAAATTGTGACAGTGGCTACAGTTGTGCATACAGCAACAGTATTTCGTGGCGTACCCCGTCGTCGCCGATGCCCGTCGAAGCACACCCAAGAGCCATCTTCGAAAGATTATTTGGTCCCGATAACTACACAACTGACCCGGCAGAGCGGGCAAAGCAACAACAGTATGACCAGAGTGTTCTCGACCTCGTATTAGGAGATGCACGACGACTACGTCAAACACTGGGCTCGTCGGACCAACATAAACTTGACGAATACCTCTACTCGGTGCGCGATATCGAAACAAGAATCGCCAGCACCGAACGCGAAGCCGAGGTTGCTCCACCAGACATAGACCGCCCGGCGCCTGGTCTCCCGAATGACTTCCAACAACATGCACGCTTAATGTTCGACCTTACGACAATCGCACTCAAGGCTGACCTCACGCGCGTCGTCACGCTGATGTTTGGCACCGAATTGAGCAATCGTGTTTATCGAGAAATCGGTGTCGCAGAGGCCCATCATGGATTGACTCATCATCGAGGCGACCCGGACAAAATTGAAAAAGTTACACAGATTAACCGGTTCCATGTTGAGCAATTGGCTTACTTCGTAAATCGTCTTCGGTCATCACCCGAGGGTGATGGCTCAGTGCTCGACCACGCCATGGTGGTATACGGTGGTGGGATTTCTGACGGAAACCGTCACGAACACCACGATCTTCCAACTCTCATCGCCGGTCGTGGAAATGGACATCTCACACCTGGACGACACGTCGTCTACGCTGACGAGACGCCCATGGCTAATTTATTGCTAACAATGTTGCATCACCTGGGTATTCGGGAGGAGTCACTCGGAGATAGTTCCGGAACTCTCAAACACCTGTCAGACGTGTAGACAAAAGTTTGTACCCTCCGGCCACTAAGTCGTGTAAGGCTGGAGGCGATCCTTCCGCCACACCCAAGCAGTTTGTACCATCGCGTCAAGCGCCGGGTAGGCTGTTCTCCAGCCAAACACATCGGTCGCACGCGCAGCACTCGCAACGAGTCTCGCTGGGTCACCAGTACGCCGCGGTGCAGGTACCACCGGAATGGAATGCCCTGTTACCCGTCTAACCGACTCAATAACGTCTCGATTCGAAAAGCCGGTTCCGGTCCCGAGATTGAACGCTTCCGAGTCGAGGTCGTCGATAAGCGACAGCGCTAACACATGAGCATCGGCAATATCACTCACATGAATATAATCACGGATACACGTTCCATCTGGCGTTTCGTAATCATCTCCGAACAGCTGTATCTCATCACGCAATCCCAGCGCTACTTCTAAGAGGATTGCGATTAAGTGGGTTTCGGGAACATGAAACTCTCCCCGTTCAACGGTTGCACCACACGCGTTGAAATAGCGAAAGGAAATATGCCGAAGTCCATAGGCAGCAGCGTACCAGGGAAGCATCTGTTCAAAAGACCACTTGGAGGCCCCGTATGCATTTACCGGCACCCTGGGTGCATCCTCAGTGATCGGAACCGATGCTGGTTCGCCATAGACGGCCGCTGTCGATGA
Source organism: uncultured Vicinamibacteraceae bacterium (assembly GCA_964634925.1). Taxonomy (GTDB): domain Bacteria; phylum Acidobacteriota; class Vicinamibacteria; order Vicinamibacterales; family UBA8438; genus DTWD01. The sequence continues at coordinate 4,252 of CAZWKO010000107.1, read as the reverse complement.
AAACACCAAGCGATTCACTCCGGCGTTGACCATCGCATCAAGCAGATTCAGTCCGCCATGCACGTTAACGTCAAAGAATTTCGCCGGGTCAGTTACTGATTCACCCACTAAGGCTTCGCCGGCCAGATGCGCTACAGCGTCCGGTCGCACATCCGTAACGGTACGTATGAGCCAGTCACGATCACGAAGGTCCCCACGAATGAACTCTGCCTCATTGGGAACGGCCATCCGATGCCCACGAACCAAGCTGTCCAACACAACAACCGTGTGACCCCGGCCGAGAAGACGCTCAGCGACCACGCTGCCAATGTAACCCGCCCCACCAGTCACAAGTACTTTCATACTGAAGGGCGCATTATGATACGAAGGAGGTGTCGATGGAATTACGCAGCGTAACTTATCTCTTGTTAGTCGTCTCAACCGCTTGCACGAATGCACCCGTGCCGGAGCCCGTGGCCCGAATTACCGCCATCGTTTACGACGGGGCTCAAGTCATCATTGGTGACCAAGCAGAGCCTATTCAAGCAGGCCGTGTCGTCATCGACCAGGGAATAATCCGCGCCGTCGGCTCACAAAACGAAGTGCCTATTCCGGACGGGGCACAAACCGTGGATGTCACCGGGATGACTATCATGCCAACGCTGGTTAACCTTCATGGACATGTCGGTTTTCAAAAAGGCTTAACGTACGAAGAAGCAAACTACACCCGCGACAACATTCTGGATCACCTCAATCGGTATGCCTTTCACGGCATTGGTGTCATTGTGTCGATGGGTACCGATGCAGGACCAATCTGGCGCGAAATCCAGACCGACCAAGTCAACAAATCACTAAGCGGCACACGTCTTGAAACGGCTGGAAGAGGCCTTGCCGCACCAAATGCCGGGCCGGGTGCGTCGGCCTTGCGTCCATCAGCCTACGGCGTGACCACTGAAGAAGAAGGTCGCCAATTCGTCCGGGACCTCGCGACGAACGGGGTGGCGTTCGTCAAGATCTGGGTCGACGACCGTGGCGGCTCAGTAGAAAAGCTTTCACCTGTCCTATATAGAGCGATTATTGACGAAGCTCACCAACACGGACTCGACGTTATCGCCCACGTGTTCTACCACGAAGATGCCGAAGACCTTGTCGATGCCGGTGTCGATGGCTTCGCTCACCTTGTCCGAGATAGAGAAATGGATGACACGTTAGTTGCTGCGATTGTCGAGCAGGATGTTTTTGTCATGCCCAATCTAGGAATTTCTGAGCGCGGCCGGCACAACTCGCCGCCAGACTGGCTGAGCAATCCATTGCTCATTTCCTCACTCGAACCCGCTGTCTTGGTGCGCGCGACAGAAGCTTTTGAAAACCGAAGTCCTGAAAATGCAGCACGTGCAGCGCAATCATATGACCAGATGGAGCGCAGTCTCGCTAAGTTGTACGAAGCTGGTGCAGCACTGGTTCTCGGTTCAGACTCTGGGGTCCAAGATCATTTTTATGGCTTTTCGGCACACCGCGAATTAGCCCTGATGGTCGAAGCCGGGATTTCCCCCATGGATGCAATTCGTGCAGCCACAAGCCGTTCCGCAGACCGCCTCGGGTTCAGTTACTCGGGTCGCTTGCGGCCAGGGGCTCGTGCAGACTTCATCATTCTCGAAGCAAGTCCACTCGACGACATTCGGAATACGCGAAGAATTACTAGTGTATACCTCGCTGGTAAGGCCATCGATCGGGATACGCTCCGCACTAACTGGACCTCTGCTGAAGTCAACTAGGAACCACGCCGCCGAACGCAACTTACGGAGGCACCGAAAGAACCCGTGGGAGATTTTTTCAGCACTTCGAGCTTTCCGAGCATTCTCACCGCGCGTCCTGACTTAAGTGCCTATCTCATCGCGCCGAACGTCCGACGCGAACAGCCTCGGCATTACCCGCTGTCAACCCTCCACCTGCTCGCCCGGCACCCAAAATTGTGAATCCTTGCTCGATCCGGCGTGGCATATCAGTGGCATTCGCCGTAATACCGCATGCAATACCTTGCGTAACGCAAACGCTTACGATTGTCTCAATAGCTTCCTCGACTTCCGGGTCGCTCCGCTCAACTCCGAGGGAGTTCGACAGATCACTTGGCCCGACATAAAACCCCGCGACTCCCGGTACGGCCGCTATGGCCGCCGCATTGCGTACCCCTTGAGCAGACTCAATCATCATCAAGGCCATCAAATCTCCATCCGGGTTAAGTGGCCACGTATCTGCGCGTCGCCTGTAGTCGGTGCCCGAAAGCCCCCATAACCAACTCCCGATGGCTGCACCAGAACCGCGGAGACCCGTAGGCTGCGGATATGGTGCATTACGCCGCTGTGGATAGCGCATCGCCTGAACTGCCGCACGCGCCTGCTCAGGTGTTTCAATAGAGGGAAAAATAATCCCCATTAATCCTATATCCAGCGCCTGTTTAACAGCCCACGCCGCGGACTCCCGACCGTACGGGGCAATCCTGACAAGCGGAGTTACCTTGGCAGTCAGACTGCCAGTTTCCGCGATGGCACGCTTATCGATCATTCCGAGCAAAAAGCTCTGCAATGCCGTGAAGTCCATCGGACCATGCTCCATATCGACGTATACGTAATCGATATCGGCTCGTGCAAGTGACCGAGCATTCTCAAGAGACAGGTCATACGTACTCACACCATACACACGCTCACCACGAGAAAGTTTGTCAACAACCGCACTGAGGTGACCCTCGTTTTGAGCCAGTACAACGCCACCCGACCCGGCGCCCCCCACGATCATTACTACGAGGAAAAACAATCGGTTCAACATGATGCCCTTTCGTTCTACGGATAGATGCATATAATCACATCCGTCTCTGAAATTGTTCTATTAACAAGAGGATTGTCATGACACGAACTCACTGCGTCTTCTCTGGCCTCGTCGCCTTGACCGTCATCACGCTCGTGACAATGCCGAATGCCCAACAAAACGGTGATGACACATCGGTTCCTTCATTTACTCCGGTCAGTTCAGACCGCCTCCTGAACGCAGAGTCTGAACCACAAAACTGGCTCATGTACTCCGGAAACTACAAAGCACAACGCTACAGTGCTCTTACACAGCTTGACCGCCGTAATGTCGAGGAACTTGAAATCGCCTGGGTCCACCAACTTAGTGTCCTTGATCGAGCAGAGACCACGCCTCTTGTTGTTGATGGTGTCATGTTTATTACCGAATCTCCGAGTACTGTTATCGCAGTCGATGCCGCATCCGGTCGACCCTACTGGCGATACGAACACCAATTACCTGAAGAAATCATTATTTGCTGTGGGCGCAACAACCGTGGCGTTGCGGTTCAGGGTGACACCGTCCTCATGAGCACACTTGATGCGCACCTCGTGGCTCTCGATGCAAAAACTGGCAGTGTCCGGTGGGAAACAGAAGTACAAGAAGCCACACACGGGTACAGCAAAACTGACGCCCCCCTGGTCGTCGGTGACAAAGTATTTACCGGGATCGCTGGCGGTGAATACGGTATCCGTGGACTCATTGATGCGTACAACATCAATACCGGAGAACGCGAATGGCGGTTTAACACCACTCCTGGCCCCGACCACCCTGACAATCGCACATGGTCGGGTGACTCATGGCGAACAGGGGGCGCTGCCACATGGATGACCGGTTCATATGACCCGGACTTAAACCTAATTTATTGGGGCACCGGAAATCCTGGCCCCGACTACGATGGGTCGGTTCGCGAAGGTGACAACTTGTATTCGGATTCCGTCGTCGCACTTGACGCTGATACCGGCGAATTGAAATGGTACTTCCAGTTTACGCCTCACGACATCCACGATTGGGACTCAACGCAAATCCCTGTCCTTGCTGACACTATGTTTAATGGTGAAGAACGCAAGGTCATGTTGTTTCCAAATCGCAACGCATTTTTCTATGTGCTTGACCGCGAGACCGGTGAATTTTTATTGGGCAAACCATACGCCCGGCAAACATGGGCCGAAGGTTTAGATGAGAACGGTCGTCCGATACTCTTGCCTGGAAAAGAACCGTCTCCTGAAGGCACCATCGTGTCGCCACCTATTATTGGCGCTTCAAATTGGTGGTCTCCATCGTATAGCCCCCGGACCGACCTTATCTACGTCACAAGTCTCGACGGCGAAACTAAATATTTCATTCGACCGACTGAGTTCCTAGTGCCAGGCCTGATCTATCGTGCTGGTGGCGGTGAAACCCCCCTACCGATGGAAAGTTACCATCGCGC